>JAZSIB010000122.1:0-12232 GCA_045533585.1 Lachnospiraceae bacterium
TTGTCTTCCCTAAGACCGCTTGGCCTCCGACTTGACCAACAAGACGAGAAGAACCAAGGAAATGATAGAGGATGCGATGCTTGAGAAGGAGTACCGCAGAGACTGTTGTATCATCGCAGTCGGCGGTGGAGTTGTAACCGACCTTGCGGGCTTTGTGGCAGGAACCTTCGGAAGGGGTGTGCCGTTCATCAACTATGCGACGACATTGCTTGCGGCTGCGGATGCGTCCGTGGGCGGAAAGACCGCGGTGGACACCCCGCTGGCGACCAACCTGATTGGCTTGTTCAATCAGCCGGAGAAGGTGTATCTGGATATTGCGACTTGGAAGACGCTTCCGAAGCGTCAGGTATCGAGCGGAATGGCAGAGACGATTAAGCACGCCTGTCTTGCAAGCAAGGAGTTCTTTGATTATCTGGACGTACATATGGAAGAGATTCTTATGATCGACCGTACCGCCTGCGAGCACATTGCGGACGAGAACTGCAAGATAAAGTATGCCGTCGTGATGAAGGATGAGCGGGAAGCAGGCTTAAGAGAAGTTCTGAACCTCGGACACACGGTGGGAAGAGCCATCGAGACAGTCAGTGGATATCAATTGCTGCATGGTGAGGCGCTGTCCATCGGTCTGGTAGCAGAAGTACATCTGGCGCATAAGCTCGGCTACATGACGGCAGACGAACGGGATGCTGTAATTGCCCTGTTGAAGCGTGCCGTCCTGCGGGTAGCGATTCCGGATTACATCGACCGGGAAGCATTGGTGAAGAAGCTCTACACCGATAAGAAGGTAAAAAACGGACAGCTTCGCTTCGTGGTGCAGAAGGGCATCGGCGAAGTGGTAGAGTTTGAGGAAGGTGTATTTGCAACGAAGATAGAAGAAAGCGTTGCAAGGGAGATAATTTACGGGATGTGAGTGAAAACCTCCGATTTGATGTAAACTCTCGAAAATACAACCTCCGATTTGATGCATAACCGTTGAATTAATTTATAAGAAACTCACAGCAAATATTCGGGGGATAAAGCTGATCTCCGGAAATGTGGGAGAAACGGATTCTAAGATAACGATTCCGCATTATCTGGCAATGTTTATTTAAGGCTGTGCAAAAGAAAATCACGGAATAAAAGCGGCGAAAATCACGGAATGAAATTGATGAAAATCACGGAATGAGATCGCCAGTAAAAAAACAAGTTTGGTCTTATGTTTGAGAATCTATGTGAGCATGATTTGAAAATATATGCGGAGGACTATCGGTGCAGATTGCGATATGTGATGACCAGAAACTATATAGAGACGATATCCTGAAACGGTTGCAGGATGCATTCGCGGGAGAAAGCATGCATTTCGAATGCTTTGACTCCGGCGAAGAATTACTGTGCTCTGATGTGGTGCCTGACTTTCTGTTCCTTGACATTGAGATGGGCGAAGTCGATGGAATACAGGTAAAAGAAATACTGGAAAAGCAAACTCTCAAAACCAGAATCATTTTCTTGACCAGTCATCAGGAGCGTATGGTAGAAGCGTTTGGCGAAAATGTGATAGGGTTCCTAAAGAAACCGGTGCAGGTGGCTGATTTGAACTCTATTGTGAAGAAGATGAAGCTGTTTCTGCAACGAAAACGGATTACATGGGAGGAGGCAGGGAAACAGTACAACGTATCTGCGGAGGATATCCGCTACATCGAAGCGCAAGATAAGTATACTTGTGTTGTGCTGAAGAACGAAAAATATCTGGTACGCAAGAGCATGAAGGAATGGGAAGCGTTGCTTTCGGAGCGGCAGTTCTGCCGTGCGAACCGTTCTTACCTTGTGAATATGGAGCTGTTCGATAAAGCGAAGGGTGAGATTGCGTTAGGAGAAGGAAAAAAGATTACGTTAAGCAGAAAGAACAAAGAGACAATCACGGAGCAGTATAAACGGTACTTACGAGAAAAAGCGGAGGGTCTGTAATGGAATACATGGTAATGGAGTGGATTTACTACATCCTATGTATGGTATGCATGGTTCTCGTGGGCGAATGGACTTACCACTGGACCGTGAGAGACTGGAAGAAGTTTGTGTTGGCAGGCGTCATATATGCTGCAGGGTTTGTGTATTGTGCTGGGGCATAATGATACGTCGCTTTTTTTGATAATTGAGATGTTTGTTTGGGCGCTGATTAGTGAAGCGAAGTGGAGTAAAAAGCTGATAAGGGTGGTGATTTGGCCTTACGTGACGGGATTTGTAGAGGCGATTATATCATTACCGCTCAATGTAGTAGTAGGGGATGCAGTTGCGGTTGAGGTGATTAAGTTGGTACGAATTGTATTAACCATCATGGTGTGGACTGTTATTGCAAAGCGAAAGTGGTATCAGAAAGCAATTGAGTATATTGAGAGCACTTCGTTAATAAAAAAGCTATTGATTTCAAGCGTTATCTTTTTTGGGGTAGGGGTAGCGGCATTTGGATATAAACTTCAGATATTGTCGGAATACAGAAAAGCTGCAGGGGCTTTTAGTATATTAGTAATGTTGGAATTATGTTTAATTACTGCAGTAGTTATCTGGCTGGTGGTGGAGGGGCAACAGAAACGATACTATGCAGAACATAATCAATCTCTGTGCTGTATATTTGAAAATCCGGCAAGCGAGATAATGTATCAGGCAGCAATGGAGGGAAAGACCACAAAAGAAGATGCAGAGAATCATGGGCATGGGGTTAAAAATATCCGTCAGGCGGTAGAACGTCTGGGAGGAGAGATGGAGTATCGGTATGAGAACGGAAAGATAAGGTTGGAGATTATCTTATAATAAAACAATTATGTGAGAGAAAAGTGGAACGAAAGGTCCACTTTTTGTATTTCGCGACAAAAAAATGCACTTCGCGACTTGGATGTTTACAGACAATAGAAGCTCATGATACAGTGATAATGAATTATTGGATTCGGCCTTTCAGAGAGGAAGGGTGATAGGATGACAGCGAATGATGTTTTATTGGTGATTGGTGCAGTTGTTTTTTCATTATTTGCATTTCTTTTTGTTTATTTAGTAGTAACAAAGAAGCTGAGTAAAGCTTGGATTGCAGCGGCGGTATTTTTTGAATTGGTTGTGATTTGGGCACTTGTTGAAAAGCAACCGGCTTTCTTTGGATTCTCCGGACTTTTGGCATTGTTCATGTTCTTTGTTAGTTGGAAAAGAAGGAACAGCATCGCAAAGGATAATCAACAGCAGTGATAGTTGGTTTTGACCTATTCTATCAGGGTAATAAGGTAGGAAGGGACAGATGGGCGGATACGGATTATAGATATCTGTGTGAGCGTATTAGGTGATAGCCTCCGATTTGATGCATAACCGTTGAACTATTTATAATTATGGTATATCGTATAGAAAACACGTACGGAAATGAGGTGCAAAATGAAAAATTCAAAAACATGTCCAAAGTGTGGAAGCTACGACATCATAAGGATTGATGGTTATGCAGGACCACATGGTTCCGGTAACAATATTATGGTTGGTATGTCCATCTTTTCTGCGGTAAATGTAAACAGATACATATGTGGCAGCTGTGGGTACAGTGAAGAGTGGATTGATCAAAAGGATATTGAGAGAGTTAAGAACAGTAAAAAGGCAAGATGCTGACAGGCATATTGGGCTAGAAAAGAATAACGCTATAGACGAAAACCCTTGAAAGAAGTAGAGCTTTCAAGGGTTTTACTTATTGCATACAATTGTTACAAAACATGTTAACCGACGGTTGCATTCGTTTTCTTTCTCCAAGAGATGTACCGCAACATACAGAACACTGCGCTGATAAACCATGCCAGACCTGCGGTCCACCAGATGCCCCACATACCGACGGTCGGAATCAGGACCATAAGCATCGGAAGGAAAATACGGGCGAGCATCTCCACAACACCATTGATGAATGCGAACAGTGCATCGCCGACGCCGTTCAGGATGCCGCGTGTCATGTAGATGGTAGCAAGGAAGATGTAGAACCAACTGGTCAGGCGGAGTGCCTGTGCGCCGATACTGATAACTTCAAGGTCATCGACGAAGATGGAGATAATCGGCTCACCGAGCGTCTGGTTAATGACAAGCATCAACAGCGAGAAGATAGCGGACATGAACATACCGTGCTTGAGACCGTCTTTTACGCGGTCGAGTCTTCCGGCACCGTAATTCTGACCCGAATAGGTCGCGAGTGCGGCACCAAGGGAACCATAAGGCTGATGTACGAGCTGCTCGATACGGGATACTGCGGTATTGGCAGCTACGGCAGCCGTACCGAAGGAGTTGACGAAGCGCTGCAGCGCCGTGGTGGAGACAGCAATCATTGCCCACTGCATGGCAAGCGGAATACCGAGACGGACAGACTGCGTGATTACTACCCGGTCAACTTGGAAGTCATCACGGCTCAGCTTGAAGTAAGGATTCGTCTTCAGCGCGTAGATTAGGCAGCTGAAGCCTGCAATGAGCTGTGCAATGATGGTCGCTACGGCAGCACCGAATACGCCCATATCAAAGACGCAGACAAGCAACAGGTCCATGCCGATATTCAGGAAACAGGAAAAGATAAGGAAATACAACGGCGTCCTTGAGTCACCTAACGCACGAAGCATGGAGGAGGCGTAGTTGTATACACCGATCAACGGAACGCCGAGACAGCTGATACGCATATAGAGCGTGGAAGTAGCAATGATATCTGCCGGTGTATCCATGAATCTTAAGATTGCAGGTGCGGCAAAGAATGCCAGAATGCCCATTACTAAGGAAGTGCTGAACATGATATAGGCAGAGTTTGCGATGGCACGCTTTACTTTGCTATCATTCCCGGCACCAAAGTACTGGGAAGTAACGATGCCTGCACCGGAGCTGATACCGTTGCAGACGGAAAAGAACAAAAAAGTAACTGAGCCGGTAGAACCTACGGCAGCGAGAGCCGCGGAGCCGACGTATTTTCCGACGATAATGGAATCGGCAAGGTTGTACGCCTGCTGGAAGAGGTTGCCGATCAGCATTGGGATGGCAAACAGGATGAGCAGACGGGTCGGATTGCCGGATGTCATGTTTAGGGTTTTGTTGTTTTTCATCTATCCTCCATAGAACGGCAACATAACGTGTGTGAATGTTGCCGTAATGAGCATACAAGATTCCTGTTTGAGATACAGATACCGAAAATACGGTTGATTATCGGATGAATCGCGCTCAAAGATTCATCCATAATTATATGCGGTCTTTTTCTTTGTACAACGGACATTCTTGGCAACAAAATGGATTTTCGTATAATCATTCGGAACGCAGCACGGGAGGCGATGCGATTCGAGTCGGATTGACAAAAAATAAACAAAAGCTATGATAATACAAATAAAATGAAAAGAAAAGCGATAGAAAATTCACGAAAAAACAAGTATAATGAAACAAACAACAGAGTTACGCATTATTCAAAAGAGGTGAGATTATGGAATACAGTGAAAGCTATTTCAGAAAAAAAGCCAACATGAAAGTAATGATCGTATGGCTCTTGATTTGTCTAATACTTACGGGTGCATATATTATCGAATGCATCACCGGAAAGAGAACCCTGACGTATACGATTGTATTTTTGATTGTTTGTTGGACACCGGTTATCTTGGCGTTTATATTTATCAAGCTGAAAGGATTGGACACTACCTATTGTAAAGAGACAGTTGCAGTGGGATATGGGTTGTTCTTTGCATTTGTTGCACTTACCGGTACTTCGCAGCTGACCTGCATGTATGTATATCCGGTATCCAGTATATTGACTTTGTATAAAGACAAAAAACTCATGATACGAGTTGCTATATTGAATTTCCTGTTGGTTGGTGTACGTCTGATAAAGGACATCATGACAGAAGGACTTACGCCGATGGATGTCACGGAGTATGAGATTGTATTTGCACTTGTGGTGATGAACTATCTGGGTTATGTTTTGTCCATCAGTCATACGGTAGAGTCGGATGGAGCATTGCTCAATTCCGTAAAGGCGAATCTGGACCGTGTGATTGAGACAATCGGACATGTTAAGACTGCCAGCAATGCAGTCGTAGATGGCGTAACTGTAGTATGTGAGCTCTCGGACGAGAACAAAGAAAGTGCAGAAGCAGTTGTCAGCAGAATGGAAGATCTGACAGCAGACAATCTGGTTCTTCGTGAGAGAACGGCTTCGTCTATGGAGATGACCGGTAAGATTAATGCGCAGGTAGAGAATGTTGCAGGACTGATTCAGGAGATGGTTACATTAATGGAGCAGTCCGTAAACAATGCGAAGAACAGTTCAAGGCAGTTGGCAACAGTAGTGGAGTCAACCAATGTGATGGGTGAATTATCTACGGAGCTGGAGAAGATTCTGCTTGAATTCCGGAATCAGTTCAACATGGTAAAAGAAGAGACCGGAACGATTGAGCATATTACCAGTAAGACCAATCTCCTCGCGCTGAATGCATCAATCGAGGCGGCCAGAGCCGGTGAAGCAGGAAAAGGCTTTGCCGTTGTTGCGGAGGAAATCCGTGAATTGAGTGAAGGAACAAAAGCATCTTCCACCGGAATTATGGAAGCCCTGAATCATCTTACCGAGATTAGTGATAAGATGACGGAGTCCATCACCAAAACAGTACAGTTAATCAATGAAGCACGTGGCAGTGTTGATATGGTAAGTGAAAGCGTAAATGCAATTACCGAAGACTCCATTAAGCTCGGAGAAAATGTGCAGGTAATCGACACAGCGATTCGTGAGGTGGAAGACTCCAACCGTAACATGGTAGATGATATGAACCGTGTGAACGAAGTGGTTGAACTCATGACAGAGCGTATTGCAACCGCGGATGACACCACCAGAGTAATGCAGAGCAAATACGGAGAAACCTCGAACAGTATATTGGGAATCGAGTCGGTTGTAAAAGAGCTGGTTCAGCAGCTGGGCGAAGGCGGTTTCATGAGTGTAGAGGATTTGAAGCCGGGAATGCATCTGACTGTGGAAGATGCCGATGCTGCAACCGTGTATAAAGGCTTGATTTCTGCTGTTGAGAGTAAGGAAATGTTCGTTGCCGAAAAGCTTGAAAACAGTGATGGAAAGCTCGAATGCAAAAAGAATAAGAATTACAAGGTCAAGGTTGTTGTAGACAATGGTGTATACTGTTGGGAACAGGCGAAGGTTGTATTCAAAAAGGAAGATGGATATGCAATTACCGTAGTCGGTAGTCCACAGGTGCAGAACAGAAGAAAGTACAGACGAATGCCGCTGAGCAATGAGTGTACGATAGAGGCAGTGGCAAGAAAAAAAGTCTGGAATGGCAGGATGGTGAACCTGAGTGCCGGTGGTTTTGCGATTGAGACAACGGACAAAGAAATTACTTCCATGAAGGGAACGAAGCTGCGTATAGCAGTGGAGCGCTTCCCGTTATTAAAGGATAAGAATCTGGAAGGACTTGTGCTTCGTATTACCGAGAATGACGGAAAATACATCGTCGGCTGCCGCATGATGGAGGATGACAAGGACATTTTGAATTATGTAGAGCGAAATTATGCAGGTGAGTAAGATGTAGACAAAGGGATTGCATTGTTAAAATAATGTGTTTATCAGACAGGACCGGGTTGGAAATTCGGTCCTGTCTTTGTGCAGATATCTGTTGAAAGCCTTAGAATATTTTGATATACTATAAAAAGTGTTTTATAAAATTATACTTCGGAGGATTTTATGAAAAAGGTTTTAAACTTCTATGTTAATTCTTCTCTGATACTCAGAATTGCAATCGGTATTGTCATCGGTATCGTGCTTGGACTCTGGGTTCCCCAGGCGGGTTTTGTGGCAGTCTTCGGTGACATTTTTGTCGGTGCATTGAAGGCAAGTGCTCCTATTCTTGTTTTTGTTCTGGTTATTGCTTCTCTGGCAAAGGCGGGACAGGGAATCGGAAAAAGGTTCAGAACCGTTATTGTCTTTTACATGCTCAGTACTTTCCTTGCTGCGGCGGCAGCAGTCTGCGCTATGTATATTTTCCGTGTTACGCTGCCTGCATTTGCAGATGCTGTTACGGATAAGGCGCCTCCGGCAGGATTGGGCGAAGTATTCCGTACCTTGCTTGGCAACATGGTAGAAAATCCGATTTCTGCGATTATCAATACAAATTATGTTGGTATTCTTACATGGGCAGTTATCCTCGGTCTTGCAATCCGCAAAGCTGCAAGCGATAAGACGAAGGATGTTCTTACGGATATCTCCGATTCTGTTTCAAAGGTTATCGGCTGGATTATTCAGCTGGCACCGTTTGGTATTTTAGGACTTGTATATTCGTCTATCAGCGAATACGGACTTGAGATCTTTACACATTACGGCAAGCTTCTTTTGGTTCTTGTCGGATGTATGCTGGTGGTAGCGTTTGTGGTGGATCCTCTGATTGTTGCTGTTTCCTTAAAGCGCAACCCGTATCCGCTTGTTCTTCGTTGCTTCAAAGAATCGGGTATCACCGCATTCTTCACCAGAAGCTCTGCTGCCAATATTCCTGTTAATATGAAGCTTTGCGATAAACTGGGACTTGATAAGGAATATTATTCTGTTGCAATTCCGCTCGGTGCGACCATCAACATGGATGGTGCAGCAATTACGATTACCGTTATGGCGCTCTGTGCTGCTTTCTCAACCGGTATCAATGTAAATATCGGAATCGCGATACTTCTGAGCTTTGTCGCAACCTTAGGCGCATGTGGCGCATCCGGTGTTGCGGGCGGCTCTCTCCTGCTGATCCCTATGGCATGCTCGCTGTTGGGCGTTGACGCAAATATTGCCATGCAGATGGTTGGTGTTGGCTTTATTATCGGCGTTGTTCAGGATTCCCTCGAAACAGCAATCAACTCCTCGGGCGATGTTATCTTCTGTGCTACGGCAGAGTTCCGTGACAAGCTCAAAAGAGGCGAGGAAGTTAAATTCTGATATTGGTATTTGTACATAAGGAAAAATAGAACGGCAAGACTGTGCAAGCGCACGGTCTTGTTTGTTTTTTCACATTCTTGACGCCCATCCCCTTGCGTGCTATAATAACTCAGATTTTTTATGTAATATGGGGCAACTATGTATAAGATATTAAGCAAAGAAAATTTATCCGAAAATATCATAATGATGGACATTGAAGCACCGCGTGTGGCAAAGCACTGTGCGCCGGGTCAGTTTGTAATCGTGAGAACGGATGAGAAGGGTGAACGCATTCCTCTGACCATTTGCGATTATGACGCAGAGAAGGGCTCGGTAACCATCGTATTCCAGACCATCGGTGCAAGTACGAAGAGGATGGCAGAGTACGAAGCCGGCGAGTATTTCGCAGACTTTGCAGGTCCGCTTGGGAATCGTTCCGAGCTGATGGATAAGACACCGGACGAGTTGAAGAAGATGAAGATTCTCTTCGTGGCAGGCGGTGTGGGTACCGCGCCGGTATATCCGCAGGTAAAGTGGATGAAGTCTCAGGGATGTGATGTGGACTGTATCATCGGTGCAAGAAACGAAAGTCTCATTATCCTCGAAGAAGAAATGAAGAAGGTGGCTGCCAATGTATATGTGGCAACCGATGACGGTTCTTACGGCTTCAAGGGTAATGTTAACGATATGATTAAGAAGTTGGTTAATGAGGACAAGAAGCAGTACGACCTCGTGATAGCGATCGGACCGTTGATTATGATGAAGTTTGTCTGTCTCCTCACGAAGGAGCTGAACATCCCCACCATCGTCAGCATGAACCCGATCATGGTAGACGGAACCGGTATGTGTGGTGCATGCCGTCTTACCGTTGGCAACGAGATTAAGTTTGCCTGTGTAGACGGACCGGAGTTTGACGGACACCTTGTAAACTTTGATGAAGCCATGAAACGTCAGCAACAGTACAAGACCGCAGAAGGCAGAGCGCTTCTACGTGAAAAAGAAGGTGCAACCCATCACGGCGGCTGCGGACACTGCAATGACTGATACATAGCTTGGAGAATGAAATGGACGTATTGAAAAAAGTTCCGGTGCGCGAACAGGCACCGGAGGTAAGAGCGAAAAATTTTGATGAGGTTTGCCTCGGCTATAATATAGAAGAAGCGATGACGGAAGCGAGCCGTTGTCTGACTTGTAAGAATGCAAAGTGTGTCAGCGGCTGTCCGGTCGGCATCGACATTCCGGGCTTTATCGACAAGGTGAAGGATGGCGATATCGAGGCAGCTTATCAGGTAATCGGCAAGTACTCTGCACTCCCGGCAATCTGTGGGCGTGTCTGTCCGCAGGAGTCGCAGTGTGAAGCACAGTGTATCCGTGGTATCAAGGGCGAAGCGGTATCCATCGGTAAGCTGGAGCGTTTTGTAGCAGACTGGGCCAAGGAAAACGACGTAAAGCCGGAGAAGTCTGCAGCAAGTACCGGGAAAAAGGTGGCAGTTATCGGTTCCGGTCCTTCCGGTCTTACCTGTGCAGGAGAACTTGCAAAGGCAGGTGTAGACGTAACCATCTTCGAGGCACTGCATGAGGCAGGCGGCGTGCTGGTATACGGGATTCCGGAGTTCCGTCTTCCGAAAGAAAGAGTGGTAAAGCCGGAGATTGAAAATGTAAAGTCTCTCGGTGTTAAGATAGAGACCAACGTAGTCATCGGTAAGTCTGTTACCATCGACCAGCTTCTGGATGAGGAAGGATTCGATGCCGTATTCATCGGCTCAGGCGCAGGTCTTCCGAAGTTCATGGGGATTCCGGGTGAGAACGCAAACGGTGTATTCTCCGCGAACGAGTACCTGACCAGAAGCAACCTCATGAAAGCATTTGATGAGTCTTACGATACTCCGATTGCGGCAGGAAAGAAGGTTGTAGTGGTCGGTGGCGGCAACGTGGCGATGGATGCGGCGCGTACCGCACTTCGTCTCGGCGCAGAAGTGACGATTGTTTACCGTCGCAGCGAAGCAGAGCTTCCGGCGCGTGTGGAGGAAGTACACCATGCCAAGGAAGAAGGTGTTCGTTTTGCTCTTATGACCAATCCGAAGGAAATCCTTGTAGATGAGAATGGCTGGGTAAGCGGCATCCGTTGTGTCGAGATGGAGCTTGGTGAGCCGGACGAATCCGGAAGAAGGAGCCCGATGGAAAAACCCGGTTCGGAATTTGATATCGAGACTGACACTGTTATCATGTCCCTCGGAACCAGTCCGAATCCGTTGATTTCCTCGACCACCGCAGGTCTTGAGATTAACCGCAGACGTTGCATCGTGGCAGAAGAAGAGACCGGTGCAACCTCCAAGGCGGGCGTATATGCCGGCGGTGATGCAGTAACCGGTGCAGCAACAGTAATTCTTGCAATGGGTGCAGGCAAGAAGGCGGCGAAGGGGATTCTTGAATATCTTAATCTTTAACATAGAAAGGAGTATCAATTATGCAGTTAATTGATAAAGGTATGTATCTTGTAAACGGAACCGAGTGGAAGGAAGCCGTAGCGGAAGGCGAGGCACTTGCACTGCTCGGTGACAACGGAGCAGAAGATGTAAAGGTGCTTGGGACTGAAGAAGCAGCTCGTAAGAATACCATGGCGTATGGTATCCTGCAGGCACACAACACCTCCGGTGACGCGAAGAAGCTCAAAATCAAGTTCGATAAGATTACGTCCCACGACATTACGTTCGTAGGTATCATCCAGACCGCACGTGCGAGCGGACAGGAGGAGTTCCCGATTCCATATGTTTTGACCAACTGCCACAACAGTCTCTGTGCAGTAGGCGGTACGATTAACGAGGATGACCACATGTTTGGTTTGTCCTGTGCGAAGAAATACGGTGGTGTTTATGTTCCGCCGCATCAGGCAGTCATCCATCAGTTTGCCCGCGAGATGCTGGCAGGCTGCGGCAATATGATCTTAGGCTCCGACAGCCACACCCGTTACGGTGCACTCGGTACCATGGCAATTGGTGAGGGCGGCGGTGAGCTGGCAAAGCAGCTCCTGAACAAGACCTACGATATTAATCTTCCGAAGGTAGTAGCAGTATACCTGACCGGCGATGTAAAGCGCGGTGTGGGTCCGCAGGACGTTGCACTTGCTCTGATCGGTGCAACCTTCGGCAACGGGTTCGTAAAGAACTGCGTGATGGAATTCGTAGGACCGGGCGTGAAGAACCTGAGCATGGATTTCCGTATCGGTGTGGACGTTATGACCACTGAGACAACCTGTCTGTCCTCTATCTGGACTACCGACGAGAAGACAGAAGAATTCCTTGCAATCCACGGACGTGCAGGCGAGTACAAGGA
>JAZSIB010000246.1:0-2066 GCA_045533585.1 Lachnospiraceae bacterium
AGGAAGTTGTACAGGTTTACGTGGGCTGGGATTAGGTTAACGTGTGAGAAACTCCGGGGATGTCAGCAGCATTCCAAAAGACCCGCCTGTTACAGCCGGGAGATACACAGCTTCTTACCATTATCATCCCGGTGCGTGCATTCGCTCTTTACATTGCCCTGAGTAAGGGACACAGAATCGCGAGGATTTTGGAGAAAGGTGAGTACTTCTTCCATGTGGGTAATTCCGTAAGAGACACTGTGAAGTGGGAGAACTTCTCTTATGCATTGAATGAGGATAAGATTGTAGAACAGTTGTCGGAAAAGTTAAAGCCGAATGCACTTGCAAAGCGTCTTTTGGCAGATGGAAGTTACGAAGAGCTTGAAACCTTCGAGCGACCGGAAGAAGCTTTGCCGCAGGCACGTATGGAATGTGATAAGTTTGATGGACTGATGCCGGATATCCGGGCACAGAAGGGATTTGTCGGCTGGACGCATCGTAATTCCGGTGTTCCGCTTCTGATTGATGTGGCAGAAGGGAAGCTCACGATGGATGAGTTTATTGCATCCCTGACCGATGAAGAACTTGCAGATTTGCTGGGTGGTCAGGTAAATACCGGCGTTGCCAACACTTTTGGTTTTGGTAATAATCCGTATCACGGTATCCCAAATGCGATGACAGCAGATGGTGCGGCAGGACTTCGCATCAACCGTGAGTGCGGTGTGTGTACGACTGCATTCCCGTGTTCTACGATGCTTGCCTGTTCCTGGGATTCCGAGCTGGTATTCAAGGTAGGTGAGACGGCAGCGAAAGAAGTAAAAGAGAACAACATTGCCATCTGGTTGACACCTGCAATTAATATTCACAGAAGTCCGCTCTGCGGAAGAAACTTCGAGTATTACTCCGAAGATCCGTTCCTTGCCGGTAAGCTGGCTGCGGCGATGGTACAGGGCATCCAGTCACAGAATATCTCACCGTCTGTGAAGCATTTTGCATTTAATAACAAGGAAACGAACCGACGCAACAGTGATTCGAGAGTGTCGGAGCGTGCCGCAAGAGAAATCTATCTGAAGGCATTCGAGATTATAGTAAAAGAAGCAGACCCGTGGTGCATCATGTCGTCTTACAACCTTGTAAACGGTGTGAGGACTTCCGAAAACAGAGAGCTGCTGGAAGACATTTTGCGCGGTGAATGGGGCTTCAATGGTGTGGTAACAACAGACTGGTGGAATTTTGGAGAGCAGTATGTCGAGATTAAGGCCGGCAACGACATCAAGATGGGTCGCGGTTATGTTGAGGTACTGCTGGAGGCATTAGAATCCGGTGCGATTAGCAGGGCAGAGATGGAAATCAGCGGTAAGCGTGTACTGGAACTGTTGTTGAAGTTCGATTAATCAACGCAGAAAGAATGAGACAGAATCTGAGAGGATAGAAAGATGAGCTTTAAAGATTGGGCAGCCACCCCGCCGATGGGATGGAACAGTTATGATTATTATAACACTTCCGTAACGGAAGATGATGTGAAGCGGAATGCAGATTATATGGCAAAGTACCTGAAGCCGTACGGTTGGGAGTATGTTGTGGTGGATATCGAGTGGTATGCATGCCACGAGCCGCGTTGCAACGACGAGGAGCAGTATGTATCCTTTGGTGAGGTAGCAATGGACGAATATTCTCGTCTCGTGCCGTCTACGGTCAGATTCCCTTCTGCAGCAGACGGAAAGGGTTTCAAGCCGTTGGCAGACTATGTACATAGTTTGGGATTGAAGTTCGGTATCCATATTATGCGTGGTATTCCGCGGATTGCGGCACATCTGCATACGAAGGTGCTCGGTACCGACCTGACAGCAGATAAGATAGCAATTCACAATTCCATCTGTTGGTGGAATCCGGATATGTACGGTGTACGCACTCACCAACCGGAAGCGCAGCTTTACTATGATTCCATCTGTGCACTTTATGCAGAGTGGGGTGTAGACTTTATCAAGTGTGATGATATCTGCCGTATGGATGTTCCATCGGCAAAAGAAGAAACACGTATGTTGCACCGTGCAATCGAAAAATGCGGACGCCCGATGGTATTAAGT
>JAZSIB010000059.1:0-5053 GCA_045533585.1 Lachnospiraceae bacterium
ATATAATCAAGTCCTTCCGCGTTCTGCCTCCTCAATATAGAAACTCTTTCCACAGACACGCAATCTATATTTATCAGTACCCGTAATTTTCCCGCATCTCCTTCGAATACACATCCGGCGCCTCCCAGACAATCAGCGGCGCCTCCACCGTTATCCGCGGATTTCCCCCTCTGGTTGCCTCAATCAGAACCATATTCGGTTCGCGGTCCACATAAGGATACACCAGACGCATCCGCTTCGGTTCCAGCTTGTATCGATTCATCGTCACGATGATTTCACTCAGGCGAAACGGCCGGTGCACCATGTAAAGATGTCCGCCCGGCTTCAAACAAGCTGCACTCTCCCTGATTACATCTTCCAGGGTACAGAGAATCTCATGCCGCGCAATTGCTTTTGGCTGATCCGGATTCGTAAGACCGTGTCCCCCGGTCATATACGGCGGGTTCACGGTTACAACGTCAAAGGAAGCGGCAGCAAAAAGCTTCGACGCTTCCTTAACATCTCCGGTAACTACCGATATTTTATTCTCCTGTCCGTTCATCTGTATGCTGCGCCGCGCCATGTCTGCGCTTTCTTCCTGTATCTCAAGAGCAGTAAAATGTTCCGCCGGTGTTTTCGCCTCCATCAGAATCGGAACAATCCCGGTCCCGGTACAAAGGTCTAATACCTTATCTCCCTTTTTTGCCTTTGCAAATCCGCTGAGTAATACAGCATCCATGCCAAAACAAAACTTCTCCGGGTTCTGCAGTATCTTCAGACCGCTCAGCTGCAGGTCATCCAGACGTTCTCCTTCTTTAATCATCCAGATGATTTCCTTCCCTCTTCTCCAGACGCTCCAGCTCTCTGAGTTCTGCATCCATTGCCACATGTTCTTTTTTCTTTCTTGGCTTAAACTGCAGATCACTTACCTTATAGTCTCTGGATTCTTTTACATCATCTTCCAATGTAACAATTACTTTTACCATCTGCTTTAATACACTGACTGCAGATACTTCACCCTGCAGACCGTCGTTCGTTGTTACCCGGTCGCCGATGTTCGGAAGGCGGCTGTTCAGTTCCTCGTATGCCTCCTCTTCGTTTTTCAGACAACACATCAGACGTCCGCAGACACCGGATATCTTGGTCGGATTCAGCGACAGATTCTGTTCCTTTGCCATACGGATGGATACCGGTGCAAAATCTGCAAGATAGGTATGGCAGCAAAGCGCTCTGCCGCAGATACCGATACCGCCGACAATCTTTGTCTCATCCCGCACACCAATCTGCCGTAATTCGATACGGATACGGAACACTGCTGCCAAATCCTTTACCAACTCACGGAAGTCCACACGTCCGTCCGCAGTAAAGTAAAACAGCACCTTGTTTCCGTCAAAGGTATATTCACAATCCAACAGCCGCATCTCCAGCTCGTGCTTTGCAATCTTTTCCCGGCAGATAACCATTGCTTCTTTTTCTTTTTCCTTGTTTCCTGCCTCGATTGCATCGTCTTCCGGCGTTGCCAGACGGATAACCGGCTTCAGCGGAGCGGTAATCGCCTCATCGCTCACTTCACGCGGACTTAATACTACCGTTCCGTACTCCACCCCTCGGGATGTCTCCACGATTATATGCTGTCCGACCTCTACTTCCAGTCCGTTCGGCTCAAAATAATATATCTTTCCGGCTTTGCGGAAACGTACTCCGATAATTGTTTTCATACTCTATTCCTTGCCTTTCTTATTCCTGCAATCGGATTATCTTTTGACTGCAGATTCAAATCATCATTTATTCTGTCTCTCTCAAAGTCAAAAACAAAAGCTCAAACACCGTCTCTGCACTGACATTTGCCCTTAGTCTTCGCCTTGCAGTCTCCACAGCTTCTGCCGCCTGATTCAATACCGCAAAACTGCGTGTTCCTGCGTAACGGCGCAAATCATTGATTTCCGAACGATACACCAGATCGTCTGTTTTCTTCGAAGCTTTCAGGACCAATACATCCCGTATCCATAAAAGAACCAGATCCAACTCATCGGATATCGTATCCTTATCCTCCACCAAAGGTTTTACGGAGGAAACGATTTCCGATGCCGTCATCTCCTCCAGATGGCGCAACAGATGCAGAACTGCTTCTTTTCGTTCTTCGAATTCCGTTGATGAAGCAAAACGCAACGCCCGTCCCAGATTGCCACAGGCAAACCCTGCTGCCAACTGTGCCTGATAATCCGGTATCTGCAGATGCTCCATCAGATAACGGGTAATGAGTTTCGCCGACAAGGGTCTGGTATCCATGCGTACCACACGGGATAAGATCGTCTGCAACAAAAGATTCTCATTGTTAACCAGCAAGAGAATCACCGCATACTCCGGCGGTTCCTCCAGTGTTTTCAGCAGTGCGTTTTGCGCCTGCTCGTTCATCTTCTCTGCTTCGTCTATGATGAATATCTTATAATCTGCACTGTATGGTTTGATCTGTACATTCGCATTCAACTGAAGACGAATATCATCTACGCTAATAATGCTCTTTTCATGTGTAACATAGATGATATCCGGGTGATTGCCTGAGGCCGCCTGCATACAGGACTTGCAGCGTCCGCACGCCTCGATGCCGCCCTCTTCACACTGCAGTGCTCTCGCAAACGCGGTCGCGAGCATCATTTTCCCGGAGCCGTCCTCACCGTTCAACAGATAAGCATGGGAAATACTCCGCTGTTTCAGGGCTGTCTGGAAATGCCGCACCACGGATTCATTTCCCAAGATGTCCCGGAACATGGATATCTTACGTTCTTCTCTTTGCTCTTCCCCGTTTGCATTCATGTTCCAATCCCCGTCAAAACAGTTAATACGCTAAGTCAGAATATCTATTAACATACCGCAGATTTCATCAATCTTACTTAAGATTGCCAGTGCATCCTTCTCTTCCTGTAGCAGAGCCTCTGCCAGCTCGTCCAGATTCTTATCCACCAGCCGGATCATACCGTACACGCGATGACGTCCGCGCCGGTCTAAGAAATTCTCTCTGGTGAACTTATGTGAATGCGTTGCAATCTCGTTCATGAAGCCTTTTACCAGTTCACGGTAACGGCGCATGTCCTTGATATCCATATGCTTCTTGATATGGTCACCCTGTGCCACGATGTCCTTCATCATTGCAGACAGGCGTGCCTGCAGCTCCTGCTCCTCGATATTGCTCAGCAGGGTAAACTTAAAAGAACCGTCGGACGGCTGCACCGGCGGTTTCGTCTCAGTTTGGTTCACCGTTTGCATTTGGTTAATCTTAATATCCATATCACATTCACCGTGCAAGTCTTTTACTTCAGAGTAAGTATAGCATACTTTCCGAATAAAATATAGAGTAAATTTTATCTGTACAAAGATTAAGAATTCATTAAAACTCCCGGAATTCAAACTTCGTTCATAAATAGCTGTTATGATAATATCAATTCATACATTTTGTAGAGATGCCGGAAGAATATATAATGATTAATTGCTATACGAAAGGACTTTACTGTGAAAGATTTACCGATTTTTTATAATGAAGAAGACGAATGGGCACGCGCCATGTTCTTATATGACTCTGCATTGAAGGAACTGAATACCCGTCTTGATATCTGGAACAAGGAATTCAAGCTGATTCATCAGTATAATCCGATCGAGCACGTTACGTCCCGTATCAAATCCCCGCAGAGCATTGCGAAGAAGATGCGCAAGCGTGACCTCGAACTCAACATCCGCAACATCATGGATTATATCAATGATATCGCCGGTATCCGTATCATCTGTTCGTTTACGGCGGACATCTACCGCATTGCAGATTTGCTGGAAGAACAGGCTGATATCAAGATTCTGAAGATAAAGGACTACATACAGCATCCGAAGGAGAACGGCTACATGAGCTATCACATGATCGTTGCTGTTCCGGTCGCACTCTCCAGCGGTGTCGTAGATACGAAGGTCGAGATTCAGATCCGTACCATCGCGATGGACTTCTGGGCAAGCCTCGAGCATAAGATATACTATAAGTTCGAAGGCAAAGCACCCTCCCACATCCGCCGAGAGTTAAAAGAATGTGCCGACCTCGTAAGTTTCCTGGACAGAAAGATGCTCTCTATCAATGAAGAAGTCCGCATGTTCAGTGAGCACCCGTATACGGAATACGAAGAAACGGAGCACCGTTACACAAATTCAGCGCAGGAGCAAAACGCAGAAAGCCATCCGGAATCCGGCAATCCTGTAATACTGGACGCCGATTATATTGAGAAACAAACGGACGAAGCTGATTCTTCCCATCTGATTCCCCGCCGAAAATCCGTGAAGCAAAACATGCGATAGAAAATTTTTCAAAAAAAGTGTTGACAAATGAATTTGTCAGTCCTATAATGCAGCCGTAACAGTAAACTAAGTTTTTTGAAAGGAGGTAGCTTCATGTTTATGTACGATTTGATTCAATTGAATACCATGACAACTGAACATGCAGCATATGCAATGACTACCTCGCGTACAAACAACTAGGCTTTTGTATTCTTGTGCCGTGGTGTCTTGCCACGGCATTTTTTAATTTTTCTAATCCGTACCTGTGACCGGATTATCTTCGCGTCTCCCTTCAGCAAGGAACGCATCTGCCGTGTCGGACACTCCCAAGACGAAGCCACCCCGAAAGGAACAAGGGAGGGGATTCCTGACATGAAAAAAATATCCACTTATATATTACATAGCAGCCATCTATACATACTGTCCATTGCCTGCCTGATTATTCAGGTCGGACTTGATATGCTCAGTCCGCAGATTACCAAACGTCTGATTGACGATGTTCTCGGTAATGGCGAATGGGCTTTGTTCCCGTGGCTGCTTATCGGCATTGCCGGTATCGGTGTCGGCCGCTGTATCTTCGGCTATATCAAAGAATATAACTTTGACTGTGCCGCATCGAAAATTACCAACAACATACGAAGAGACTTATTTCACCATGTACAGAAGCTTTCTGTCGGCTTTTTTGACAAAACCAATACCGGTGAACTGATGTCCCGCGTAAAAGATGATGTAGACCGCATCTGGGACGGACTGAGTTATGTCAGTA
>JAZSIB010000203.1:0-2429 GCA_045533585.1 Lachnospiraceae bacterium
CACCCTGCTTCATACGATTGGTGATTTCGAACGTCTCGGTGACCATGCAGTTAACCTCTTAAAGACGGCAAAAGAAATTACGGACAAAGAGATTGTCTTCTCTGACGATGCCGGAAAAGAAATCGATACCCTGACGGATGCAATCCAGAATATCCTTACCATTACGGTAGATTCCTTTACCTCCGGCGATTTGGAGCATGCAATTGATGTTGAGCCGCTTGAGCAGGTAATTGACGAACTCATTACCACCATCAAGGCAAATCACATCCGCCGTCTTCAGCATGGTAACTGTACGATTGAACTTGGATTCGTGCTTTCCGATCTTTTAACGAATTACGCACGTATCTCTGACCACTGTTCGAACATCGCCGTAGCCATGATTGAGGTTGCACAGAACAGCTTCGATACACACGAGTATTTGAACTCAGTTAAGACGATGGAGAATGAGGAGTTCAAGAAGAGATTCCAGAAGTACAGAGAGCAGTATAAGCTGTAAATACAAATTCCTTGTTTTCTCAAGTGATTTTCAAGACACCAAAAGGTTCACACCACTGACTATATGTCGGCGTGTGAACCTTTTATTATCCTTATCAGAATATGATTGTTATTGAAGTACCTTTACCAACTTCGCTCTCCAGTCTTATCTTGCCACCATGATACTGTACCGCATGCTTTACAATGGAAAGTCCAAGTCCTGTTCCACCGGTTTCTTTCGAATGGCTCTTATCGACCCGATAAAATCGTTCGAAAATCCGACTTTGATGTTCGGGTGCAATGCCAATACCGGTATCTTTCACCGTTACCACAGTATGACCTGCTTCTTTACTGATTTCAATCCTTACCTTACCCCCATCCACATTGTAGCGAATTGCATTATCACACAAGTTATACAGGATTTCATATATATATCGCCGCACACCGTAAATAGTACAAGTATCTCCTGCAATACTGAGTTCAACATTCCGCTTTGTCGCTGACACAGTCAGAACCTCAACAACCTCTTTGGCAATCTCTGTAAGTTCCACCGTTTCGGTTACAGGTTCATGGTTCTCATCAAGCTGAGAAAGCCGGATAATGTCATTGATTAGCGATACGAGCCTGGTTGCTTCCTTTCGTATGTTACCGACAAACCTTCCGGTATCCTCCGGCTTTACAAGACCGTTTTCAAGAAGCTCTGCACTTCCGATAATGGATTGAAGCGGTGTTTTCAGTTCATGGGTAACATTTGCGGTAAATTCCTGACGGTTACGCTCTGCAAAAGCGCGGTCGGTAATATCAAACACGAGGATAACCGCTCCAAGAACCTTACCCTCGGATTTAATGGTGTTAACATTAAATTGATACTCGTTTCCGTTTCTTTCTTCCGTATATTCACTGTGATTGCCGTCTAATGCATTCCAGATTGCTTTACTCATTTTGCTTGTACGATCAACCAATAAAAAATCGCTTCCCTCAATGGCCTTCTTCACGGCGAAGATTTTCTTCGCTGCCGCATTCATACTTAATATCATTCCATGCTCATCAAGCAACACCAGCCCTTCGCTCATAGAAGAAATAATCTGTTCAAACTCATCCGTTTTACGACGCAGCGCTTCCATCTGGGATTTGATTTGTTTATGTTGCTTATGAATTTTTGTAAGAATGGGAGCCAATTCCTCATAAGTACTGTTATCGGAAGGATGCTCCAGGTCAAGCTTCATCAACGGCTCTGTTACTTTTTTCGCCATGGCGTGAGAAAGAATACCGGCAACTCCTGCTGCAATCAAAATGATTGCGCTAATCGCAGGCAGCATACCAAGTATCAACGCACCGATAGTAAGCTGGCTCACGGAGATACGAAGCACATCGCCGTTTTCGAGCAACACTGCTTCATATAGTGTTTTTTCCGTCAGAGTAGACGAAGCTCTCGCACTACTCCCCATTCCGTTCTTAAATGCTTCCGCAACTTCCTCGCGTTCCGCATGATTCTCCATCTCACTTGCCTTTGCCTGCGTATCATAAAGCACTGTACCGTCAACATCAATCACGGTAAACCGGAACACGGTTGAGTTAAAGTTCTCAAAATATTCAATTCCTACTTCATTTACCGTATCTGCGACAAGACCTAATTCAGCTTTTAACTGTTTTACCTGAGCAGCATTAAAATAATCATATAAGAAACTAGTTGCAATGCCGATACTCGCAAGAAGCACAACCAAAGCTACCGTAAAAATGGAGTGAAATATCTTTTTTTTCATACTACATGCTCCAATCTGTATCCTACACCGATTACAGTCTTAATCTGACCTCCGGCCTTTCCCAGCTTATGCCGAAGCGTTTTAATGTGCATATCTACCGTACGGGTTTCTCCGATATAATCCATCCCCCATATCTCACTCATCAGCTTATCTCTGGAAAACACCATGTTGGGATTTTGCATAAAGAGCTTC
>JAZSIB010000252.1:0-4825 GCA_045533585.1 Lachnospiraceae bacterium
TGGCTGACGGCGCATGGGAGAAGATTTTCAAGGTAAAACCGGAAGTCTTCACGAAGGAAGAGAAGCGTGCTTGGCTTGACCAGATGGATGACCTTGCACTTGGTTCGGATGCGTTCTTCCCGTTCAGTGACAACATCGAGCGCGCGAAGAAGAGCGGTGTAAAGTACATCGTTCAGCCGGGCGGCTCGGTTCGTGACCAGGAAGTAATCGACTGCTGTAACAAGCATGGGATTGCAATGGCATTCAACGGTGTGAGATTGTTCCACCACTAATATGCGTTTTATGGGCGTCGCTTGCGGCGCCCTTTTTGTGTAATATTGTCGGGCTGGTAAGTAACATAATTTGCATCTGTGACCCGCTTTCGCTTGGGCCGTGACGTAGCGCCACTAACATCCTGTCTCGCAAGCTCGACATGACGTAAGGGGCGACGTCACTCTACAGTCACTGATGCAATATTATGTTACTTACCAGCCCTCGAAACTGACAGAAATGGTTGCCGCAAGGACGGTAAAACGATATAATAGAGGAACAATCTCACAAGAAAGGTACTACTATATGGGTATTCAATATTTTGAACAGGAGCGTATCTTTAAGCTGGATACGAAGAGCTCCTCTTATGCATTTGCTATTATTGGGGAAGATAATTTTGTAGCGCATTTGTATTATGGACGGAAGATTGCGAGCCATAGGCTGGCGTATCTGCTCTGCATGGGTGAACCGGTGCAGATTCCGGCGAAGGATGCGAAGGAGCGTGGCGGTTTCATGGAGTCGTACGCGAAGGAGTATGCGTACAGAGGGTATGGAGACTGCAAGGAAGCGGCGCTTGAGGTGAAGAATGCGGACGGTACCCGTGCAATCAATCTCTGCTATGTAAGTCACGAGATCTTCGCAGGTAAGAGGGGATTACCGGGACTTCCGGCGACCTTCGGTAGTGAAGGCGAGTGTACCACGTTGGAGCTTCTTTGCGAAGATCCGGACACCAAAGTGCAGGTGGTATTAAGTTATACTGCGTTTGAGGATACGGATGCGATTGCAAGAAGTGTAAAGGTAATCAACGGTGGCAAAGATACCGTATATCTGACGAGAGCACTCAGTGCTTCGCTGGAGCTGGAGAATAACAATTATGATGTGATGGGGCTGTACGGTGATTGGAGCCGTGAGGGTCAGATTACCCGTTATCCGCTTGGCTTTGGCGGTCATACCGTGGAGTGTTCTTACGGTAAGTCAGGACATCATTTCCAGCCGTTTATCGCAGTGCTCGACCATGATGCGAATCAGGACAGGGGTGAAGTGTATGCGATGCATTTTGTATATTCCGGTAACTTCCTTGCGAAGGTAAGTATGTCGATACCGGATGCGGTGCGTATGGTCATCGGTATCCATCCGACGGATTTTGAATGGCGTCTGGAGCCGGGTGAGGAATTCGTGACACCGGAGGCGATTTTAGTACATAGTACTGAAGGTATCGGCGGTATGACGCACAGTCTGCATGACTTGTACCGCAATCACCTGATCCGCGGAAAGTACGCACACACGAAACGTCCGATCTTAATCAACAACTGGGAAGCAACTTACTTTAACTTTAATACGGATAAATTAGTGGATATTGCAAAGGAAGCGTCGAAGCTTGGCATCGAGATGTTAGTCATGGATGACGGATGGTTCGGTCAGCGTGTCAGCGACGATTCATCGCTTGGGGACTGGTTCGTCAACGAGGAGAAGCTTCCGGGCGGCCTTGCTCCGCTTGTAGAGCAGGTCAATGCGCTTGGTATGAAGTTCGGTATCTGGTTTGAGCCGGAGATGGTATGTCCGGATTCTGACCTGTTCCGTGCACATCCTGACTGGGCGATTGCGCTTCCGGGCAGAGTACCGGGAAGAAAGCGCAACCAGCTTGTGCTTGACATGACCCGTCAGGAGGTAGTGGATGCGGTCTACAAGATGGTATCTGACGTGCTGCACAGTGCGAATGTTGAGTATGTAAAGTGGGATATGAACCGCAGCATTAGTGAGATATATAGTGCAACACTGCCGGCAGAGCGTATGGGTGAGTTTTATCACCGTTACATGCTTGGGGTATACCAGCTGCAGGAGCGTCTGATTACGGAATTCCCGGACCTTCTGTTGGAGAACTGTTCGAGCGGCGGAGGAAGATTTGACCCGGGTATGCTGTATTATAGTCCGCAGATTTGGACTTCGGATGATACGGATGGTATCGAGCGTCTGAGTATTCAGGAAGGTATGTCGATGATTTATCCGTTATCCTCCATCGGCGCACATGTCAGCGACTGTCCGAATCATACGATTGGACGAAGTGTACCGTTCGAGACCAGAGGATATGTGGCACTCTCCGGTACTTTCGGCTATGAGCTGGATGTAACCCGTATCCCGCAGGCAGACCGCGATATGATTCCGACGCAGGTAGAGCTGTATCACAAGTACAATCACATCGTGCGTGAAGGGGATTATTACCGCATTGATTCGCTTGCAGATACAAAGATGTTTGACAGTTACATGAGTGTCACCAAGGATAAGACGGAAGCGCTGTTAACGCACGTGCGTGTGGTATGCCGTCTGGGTGAGCACGCAAGAACTGTGCGTCTGAAAGGTCTTGATCCGGATAAGGCATATGAGGTAAGCGGAGAGAACCGTACTTATACCGGTGAGGAACTGATGTATGCGGGACTTAAAATTTCTTATCCGTGGGCAGCAGGTGACTTCAGGGCAAAGCTGATCCACATCCGCGAGCAACAGTAAAACTACTTCGAAAGTGTACGAAAACTACACGCAGAAATGAAGAATAATGTAAGAAAAGCAAAAGGGTGTTGCATTTATGGCAAAAATTATAAATGTAACACCCTTGTTTTTTTGATAAATTAAACAAAAATGCGGAAATGCGGAAAATAATGCTTACTTTACTTTCTAAATTGTGGTATAACTATATACAGAAATAAGGAGTTTGTGTGACATTGAGTGTCACATGCAGAAAAGTGTCTGTACGAGTGTTGACAGGTAGCAAAGGTAAGGTTTTTTATGTTTTCCGTAGGTGATTATGTAGTACACCGCAACAGCGGCATTTGCAAAGTGAAGGAGATTGCTCCGCTTCCGATGGCAGGGGGGCTGGAGGATACTGATTATTATTTTCTGATTCCGATTAGCGGAAAAGGCAGTGAGATATTTTCTCCGGCAAATGATAAAAATGAGAGCCTCCGTAAAGTTCTGAGTGAGGCAGAAGCGCAGGAGCTGCTGAAGAGTATCCCGGAACTTACGGAAGAGATGATTGAGAACGATAAGTTAAGAGAGGCCCGGTACAAAGAGGCGATTCGCAGCTGCGATTGCAGAGAGCTGGTGAAGATATTGAAGACCCTGAATGCCAGAAAGCAAAAGCGATTCGCAGAAGGGAAAAAGTGTACGGCAAGTGAGGAACGGTATTTCAAGCAGGCAGCGGACAACCTTTGCAATGAGCTTGCATTTGCGCTGGGGAAGGAACGTGAACAGATGCAGCAGGAGTTGGCGACTGTAATCGGTTTTGTCTGATGCACAGACAGTATAGATGTTAACAGATGTTGAAGGACAGTGATAATTACTGTCCTTTTTCCATTGTTAAGGGCATACAGACCCGGAGGAAGGGGAGTTAAATAATTTATTTGTGAATTTTATGAATTGACAGGTTGATTTCGTGACAACAGAATGCTAAAATACCATCGGGTATGTCCGCATATCTGTAATTTGGGTACAAAAGTGAGGTAACAGCATGAGTAACTTTTTTAATTTGGAGAATCCGTTCTTCCAAGCGTTGAATAAAATCATTGATACGGTAGTACTGAGTCTGATTTATACGTTGTTATTGACTCCGGCGGTATTTATGGGATATGTAGTGATAACGCAAGGCTTTTATGTTTTTTTTGTTCTGCTCTTTGTGCTTGGCATGGCGTTGGTAGGACCGGCAACCACGGCGCTGTATTACGCAATGGTAAAAGTAATACGCCGGGAACGCGGATATGCAATGCGGGAGTATTTCCGTTCCTTTAAGGTGAATTTCCGTCAGGGTGCCGTAATCGGTATGATTTTCGGATTTTTGATGGGACTTCTGTATTTTGATTATAAGTTTGTAAATGAGTCAATGGAAGCAGAAGCAAGTACATTGAATACTATCATGCTGATCGGTTTTAATGCGGTAGTGATTATGATGGTTCTGGTATCTACGTATATCTTCCCGTTGTTATCCCGTTTTTCGCTCCCGATTAAGCAGTTCTTTAAGAATGCATTGTTTATGTCCATCCGCCATCTGCCGTCTACTCTTTTGATGATTCTGATTAATCTGGCAGGTGCGTTTATCATATGGTGGTTCTTCCCACTTCCGTTCTTCTTTGTATTTCCGGGAGTCTGTATGTTGCTGGATTCATTGCTGATGGAGAAGATTTTCAAGCGCTATATGCCGGAATCCGAGGGCAACCCGGAGGAGACCGGTATTGACGAATGGTATAGAGAATAAGAGAGGAGTAGCGAGGAAACTTGCAACTGAAACATGAGTGAGAAATTAACCGATATTTTTGGAATAGATACGTTTGACGATGCGACCATGCGGGAGCGTCTGCCGGAGAGTATCTATAAGGCTTTGAAAAAAACGATTGAAAACGGTGAGGAGCTGGACGCGCAGGTGGCTGAAGTGGTTGCCAATGCGATGAAGGAATGGGCGATTGAGCGTGGGGCTACGCACTATTCCCACTGGTTCCAGCCAATGACCGGATTTACAGCTGAGAAACACGATTCGTTCATCACACCGGCTGCCGGTGGCAAGATTACGATGGAATTCTCCGGAAAAGAG
>JAZSIB010000046.1:0-3152 GCA_045533585.1 Lachnospiraceae bacterium
CGAAGATAACCGGAATCTCGCTTAAGTCCAGTGTGTAGAAGGATGGAACAAACCACAGCGGGAACTTGAACAGCATCAGGATAATCGAGATAGCTGCAAGCATGGCGATGAGTGCCATACGCTTAATCTTTAACTTGTCGTTTTTTCTCGGGATGCCTGTCTTCTTGGCGATGAAGAATTCTGCGCCGTAGGCTGCAAGAATCAGGATGGCAACGATTGCCGCACTGATGAGCAGAAAACCGACATTGTCGTATGCGGTCGCTGCGAGTTTGCGAAGTGACTCAAAGAAATTACTCATATTTATTTACCTCTCTTCTTTCATCCGGACTGTACCGTCGGTTCCGGAATCGCACCGGATCAGCGGCTTTGCCGGGCGTGGACTGTGACCACCGGGCGGGAATCTCACCCTGCCCTGAAGGATGTCCTTAGAATAAATCCAAAGACCGTACATTATACTATAGCAAACGAGTAGTTATGTCAAGAGAAAAGGGGAATAGCCTCCGCTGTCGGGGGACGACAGGAAGGCTATTGATGAGGGGTATTAATCTATGAAAAGTAGTTGTAGGCAATTGAGTTAAAACTTAATGTAAGCTCTTAACTAACTTTTATCAGAATAAGTGACAAAGTTCAATGTCATTTCTTCTACCTCAATGTCTTTTCTTATTTTATCACGTTTTGAGAAGAAATGCAAGCGCACAATCCGAAAAACTTCGCGTTTTGTGAACTTTTGGGACTGCAGCACTAATTCGTGATTAGTGAATCAGTATCTCTTGTAATACGACACCGGCATCAGCAGCTGCAATCCGAATTGTATTCAGACCGGCATTCAGATGTACGCCTTGGCGTACCAGCCGATAGTTGTCGAGTACGTTCTGACACCACGGTCCGTTCCAATGTGCACCGGAGATGAAGCCTTCCGGAAGCGTCTCAACTGCTTCGAAGCTTTGATTATTAACGGAAAGCGCGAAGCGCAACTGAATCTTTGCAGTCAGATGGTTGGACGGAGCGACACGGAACGCAAACTCATAGTCGCCGGCTTCCTGAGCAATGACCTGGTAGGTCAGGGTCGGTGCAACAGATGCGTCTTCGTAATTCTCAGTGGTGGGATATACCTTAACGGCATCCTTTGCAAAGCCGTATTCGGTGAGCAGCTTCCATTCACCACCGTTCTGTGCCGTTACGTTCTCTGCGTAGTTGGCGGCAGGAACGATAGCGCTGTGGTTACTGAGAATGACTGCATTCTGAAGAACATCCGGCAGCTCGTAAAGCAGAACGGATACCGGGAAGTTAAATGTAGAACCGGCGCCCTGTATGCTGAGGTTTGCGGTCAGTGTCTTATATGCCGGTTGACAGTTGCAAGCAGCGTCCTTCAGAGAGGTGGTCGTACAAGATGCGTCTGCTGCAACGAATGCCTGCAACAAAGCTTCTGAGTTTAGCTTTAGGTTCAATACGGTCTCTGTGTCCACCTTGTCGGAAGCAGCATTAACACTGAACCAGTCTGCATCACAACTTACCTTATATTCAAAGGCATCTTCGCCTGCGTTTACCAGACGGATGGCGCGTGCCTCGTGCCCGCATAACGGTGCGAAGTTGTCTGAACTGCCGGCAGTGCGGGTTGCGACAAATGCCGGAATCTCAAAAGGTCTTAACTTTCTTGGGAAACGGTCCGGCGCAACCGGATAGGCGAAAAGCTTAGAACCGCTTACGGGGGTGTAGTTCGCAGTAACCGGGTAGAACCAACGCTCGTCGTTCCAACTCTGGAAACCGATGTGCTTGGAGGACATCATGCCTTTCCATTTGCCGTTCGAGAGCTTGTTGTTATAGTAATCAGCAAGTTCCTTGTCCAGTGCAATCGCTTCGGTTACGGCAACGGCATACGTGTTGGCGAGTTTGCTGTGCTCCTGTGCACCCTGTATACTTAAGGAGGCGAGCAGGCTCATACGCTGTACGGTCATGGAAGCTACGGCAGGGAAATATACCAACTGCCAAAAAGCATCATAGGAATCAGCAGGAATCTTACCGTCAAGGGACTTTGCCAGTGCAACAACCTCGTTCGCACGCTGCAGCATCAGGGCTGCTTCGTTACCGCGGCCGGCAGGATATACGTTCTGGTTCATGGCTTCCGGACGGCGCATGCCGTTGATACGGGTATAGCCTTCCAGAACGGCGGTGATGTCATCGGTCAGACCGGCGTTCTTTGCAAACGGGAACTGCTTGTTTACCCAGTTCTGAATATAAGCGTGGGTGGTGTTCGGTGCAGTGGTTCCGTAGGTCTCGAAGTCGTATGCGAGATCCATGAAGTAGTTGAGTGGAAGTTCCTGCGGCTTTAAGTCACCGACATTGACAATCCATACATCACGGATGCCGTAATCGTAAGCCATGGACATCTGCTCCCATACCTTGGTAAGCGGAGTGCTGTTTACCCACTCGTAGGAAATCGGACCGCCGTGATAATCGAAGTGGTAGTACATGCCCCAGCCACCCTTGCGGTCACGTAAGTGCTTCGGAGGCAGGGTTCGCATGTTGCCGTAGTTGTCTTCACAGAGCATAATGGTAACATCGTCGAGCTCTTCAAAATCAATGAGTCCGGTGGTGTTCTCATCACCGTAATAATAGCTCTCAACTTCTTTATAAAGGGCAAGAAGACGCGGAACCTTGCTTAAGTCTTCATTTACATTTTTCTTAATCAGCTTGTTCTGTTCGGTTATGATGTCTTTCAGCAGGTCAATGTTCTGCTGCAGGGAGGAATGGTCACCGAGCATGGAGCTGTCACGCTCGCCACGCATGCCGATAGTAATCATGGTCTCGTATTTGCTGTTGCGTGCAAGAGCCTCGTCCCAGTAACGCAGGAGACCTTCGCGGTTTGTATAGAAGTTCCATTCGTTGCCGTATACGGTATCGACACCGCGGACCTTATCCCATTCTTCACTGGCGCGGCAACACGGTTCATGGTGGGATTCTCCCATGACAACACCGTAGATGTCGGCGAGCTCTACATTGCCGAGTCCCGGACCATCAAGCGGGAAGGATGCGGACCACATGGCAGGCCACAGATAATTGCCCTTCATACGGAGAAGGAGCTGGAACATTTTGTCGTACATCTGTGCATTGAAATCTCCGAACATGCCGGTAGTCCAGGAACCGAACGACGG
>JAZSIB010000186.1:0-4313 GCA_045533585.1 Lachnospiraceae bacterium
CTGCCTGAGTAAGCGGAGCATAGTCTGCATCAATTCTGTCGCCGATGGTCTGGAAAGTACGGAAGTCCATCGGAGTTCCGGTCACATCGCGGAGCTCGCCGGTCGGAATCAGACCATCATCGGTCGGAGTAAAGTAATCACTATCCATCTTCAGCTTCATGTTCATCGCTGCTGCTGCACCTGCATCATGTCCTGCAAGATTGAAGTAGGAATGATTGGTAAGGTTGATAATCGTATCCTGATCAGATACTGCGAAGTACTCAATTACCAGCTCATTATCCTCAGTCAAAGTATAAGTAACGGAAATGTCAAGATTTCCGGGGAATCCCTGCTCCATGTCCGGACTCAGGCGAGAGAATTCGATACCGAGCGCATCCTCATCCTCAAAAATCTCTGCTTCATACATCAAGGTGTTGTAGCCCTTAAAGCCACCGTGCAGACAATTATTACCGTCGTTCTTCTCAAGCGTGTATTCTTTTCCGTTTACGCTGAACTTTGCACCACCGATACGGTTCGCATAACGTCCGATGAAGGAACCAAATCCCGGAGGGTTCATCTCATATCCGCTTACAGAATCAAAACCGAGTGCAATATCGCGGATGTTACCATCCTTATCCGGCACACAGATGTTTACAATGTTTGCACCGTAATCGGTAAAGGATACGGACATACCGTTTTTATTCGTAAAAGTATAAAGCGTAGCAGCTTCGCCGTTTTTCGTTGTACCAAAAGAAGTCTTAATCTGTTTCATAATATCCTCCCATAATCATTCAATCACGCATTGTGTTCATCCCGGTCCCAAAAAACCGGGTTCCAAGACATATAAAAATTATAACATATCCTTTTTCTATAGTAAATGTAGTAAACAAAAATAAAATGAGTGAGAACTTCATATCGTCCTCACTCAAACATTCTTCTTACACTTCACTACACAACAATTGTACTTCATCTACTGACAAATTCGAAAGATCGGCTATCACCGCTACATCCAATCCTTTTTTGAGCATATTTACGATAATACTTTTCTTCCCTTGTTCTATGCCTTCTGCTCTACCCTGCAAGATTCCTTTTTCAATTCCTTCCTGCACGCCGTCCTGATAATACTCTTCCAGTGCCTGGCACATGTTTCCATCCGCTCCTTTCTTTTCATTCACCTTCGCAAGTAACTGCGGGGTATTCAACAGCACTGCCATTACCTGCCCGGATTCATAATCAACATTTTCAAAATAATCGCTATGTTCTTTTGTATATTTAAGGAGTCCTCTTTTGTCTTTCCTATATCTTAGCATATGGAATATCATCTGTAAATCGCTTTTGTACTTGGTGACATCTTCAATACCGTTCACCTCGATTAGATTCATCCGGTAGTTCGGTACATACTTTTCTAAAATATGTACTAATTCCGAGTCTTCCACTCCGAACAATTCATAGAGTTGTATCGCTCCATCCCATGTTTCTTCCCCGTAGTAAAAAATGATAGTTATCACAGGACAGAGTCTGTCCTGTTTACGAAATCGCGAGAAAAACTCATTTTCATCAACACTTTTCTTTTCCTCTTTCGTCAACTGCTCCCATACCATACGCATCTGGTCGGTATACGCAAGAGCATCATACAACATTCCCCTTACCGGCATGGCATAATGAATCTTTTCCTGATTCTCCAAAGCCAGTACCGCAAGCTCCGCTTCTCCCTTCCAGCTCATCACAAGGTCACGGTATCTCTGCTCTGTCCTATATCGAACCTTTCCCGTTTTATCAGTCGTATCCTTCTCATCATTGTCTGCATTCGCAATCACTATCCCAGACTCGCTATTGATTTCTTCGAGTTCCTCCGGTTTTATCACTTGTTCTCCATCAAAGATGACTGCGTTAAATAAATCCGCAAATCGTACCTTGTTCTTCAGCCATTGCTTTAATACGACATCTGATTTTCCCAACAAAACACCTCCTGTTTGTTTTTACAACATTTTACATCGCATTTGTTGGAAATACAAGGAAATTCGTGTTGCATTTTTCGACACAGTTATCCTATAATTACAAAAAGGCACGAAAAAAAATCGCAGGTTCGAAAACCTGCGATTCTACTTCCGTTAATACAATGATAGCTTATTTCAATTATATAAATAAATGAAAAAGGTACACTGAATTAGCTCGGATTACAGTTTGGTTACGTTGGTTGCCTGCGGTCCCTTAGCGCCCTGAACAACGTCGAACTCTACTTCCTGACCCTCATCAAGAGACTTGAAGCCTTCCATATTGAGGCCGGAGAAATGTACGAATACATCATTTCCCTCTTCGTCGGAGATGAATCCGTAACCCTTTTGGTTGTTGAACCACTTAACTGTACCTTTCATTTTGTTTCCTCCAAAATAAATAAAAAATGTCGCCATGCCATTACACGGCAATGCCATAATAACACTGTTATTTCATAAAGTCAACGATATTTTCATCTCAATATCATGTTCTTTTTTCTCTCTTCTCACTCATACTTTTACCCCAAATTCACAGACTATTCGCATAGTTGTTTACAAATGCTACACTACGGAGAATTTCATTTCCTTTTGCATATGAATCAGCTAGTCTTTCAATGAAGCAACAAACTGTTGCTTCTTCTATTTGCCGAAAGGAGACCGACATGATTAGAGATTTAACCTTACCGGAAAAACTGAAAAAGTTGAGACTGGCACATGGTTATTCTCAAGATTATGTTGCTTCAAAGCTCAATATTTCGAGACAAGGCTATCAACATTATGAAAGTGGAAGACGTACACCAAATAACGAGTACCTTCTTATGATTGCCAATCTCTATAATCTCCAGCTCTATGACCTGCTTCTCTCCGATATTACACTTGATTTCTCTGACTGTCTCGGTGAAGAGCTTGTTTATCCCCGGTCTGTAGCAGAGATGGAACAGCGATTACTGAAGGCATTCCGTAAACTAAAAGACAAAGAAAAACTCAAACTTGTCAAACATGCCGAAACCATGGTGTGGAAACAAAAATAGTTTTCTCATTCAAACTGTGAGTGATATAAGCTCCGATATGCACCATTCTTGTTCATCAGCTCTTCGTGATTGCCGCGTTCCACTACTTTTCCATGATCAATCAAAATAATCTCATCTGCATTTCTTATCGTTGAAAGCCGATGCGCTATGATAAAGCAAGTCTTTCCGGCCATTAGTCTACGCATCGCTTCCTGTATCTGTATTTCAGTTCTGGTATCTACATTTGACGTTGCTTCATCCAATATCAGCATCTTAGCATCCAACAGCATCGCACGCGCTATGGTAAGCAGCTGCTTCTGACCCTTGGATATATTGGAGCCGTCCTCTGTAATCACGGTCTGATATCCTTGCGGAAGCCGCATAATGAAGGAATGTATCTTTGCCGCCTTTGCGGCCGCTACTACTTCTTCCTCTGTCGCATCTTCTTTTCCGTAAGCGATATTGTCATAGATGGTGCCGCCAAACAACCAGGTATCCTGAAGCACCATAGCATATGCTTTTCTCAGACTCTCTCTGGTATAATCCCGGTTCTCGATACCGTCTATCCGTATCTCGCCGCTCTGCGGATCATAAAAGCGCATCAACAGGTTAATAATCGTCGTCTTTCCGGAGCCGGTCTCTCCGACGATTGCCGTCATACTGCCCGGCTTCGCATTCAGGCAGATATCCTTCAATATCTCTTTTCCTTCTACATAACTGAAGGTTACATGTTCGATATCCACTGCGCCCTCTGTATCAGCCAGAGTCACGGCATGTTCTCTGTCAGCCACCTCTTCCTCCGTATCGAGTACCGTCAGCACACGCTCTGCTGCTGCCAGTGCCGACTGCAATTCACTGATAATATTCGCCGCCTCGTTAATCGGTCCCGAAAATTTTCTACTATATAATACAAAGGATGAAATGCTTCCGAGCGGCATCCCCTGCGTGATTCGAAGCATGGCACCAAACATGGTAACCAGCGCAAGCGAAATATTATTGATAAAATTCACCGTCGGTCCTACGATACTTCCGTAATAATCCGCATTGTAGTAAGCAGTCACTGCAGCATCGTTCACGGCATCAAAGCGCTTCAACATTGCATCTTCTGCCGCATAGGCACAGATGGTCTTCTGCCCGCCGATAGTTTCCTCGGAAAATCCGTTCATTTCGCCCAGCTTTGCGGAACGCAGACGGAACAACGGTCTGGTCTTCTTTGCCATATACCGCGTATAGAACAGCGCCATCGGTATCGTCACACACATCACCAGTACCAGCACCGGAGAGATTGCTATCATCATGACAAGCGAGCCGACCACCGTCACAACGCTCG
>JAZSIB010000265.1:0-5686 GCA_045533585.1 Lachnospiraceae bacterium
GAACCTTTGATTTGTTCCATGTAGGACATGTAAATATACTGCGCCGTGCGAGAGAGTTGGGAGATTACCTGATTGTTGCCTTATCCTCGGACGAATTTAATGCAATCAAGAATAAAAAAGCATATCATTCTTATGAAGACAGAAAACAGATTCTGGAGGCTATCCGTTATGTGGATGAGGTGATTCCGGAGTTTACCTGGGAACAGAAGATAAAGGATGTGCAGGAACATAACGTGGACGTGTTTGTTATGGGAGATGACTGGGAAGGAAAGTTTGATTTTCTCAAAGAGTACTGCGAGGTGGTATATCTTCCGCGCACGGAAGGCATCTCTACGACAAAAATCAAGCAGGATTTAAAATAATAAAATTACCTATAAAGTTATTTTGAAATCTTCCGATATACAGATTAGAACGGTGAGTAGACGGCATCAGGGAAGATGCCCGGGTTCTGGCAAAAACGCAGCCGGAACCGGATCGTTCATTATACGAAGGTGGTGGAATATATGCGTATTGATGCGTTCAATCAGGTTACACAGTTGTACAAGACAAACAGTACAAAAAAGACCTACAAGATGAGCACGACTCAGGCGGCTGATAAGCTGGAGATTTCCCAGATGGGAAAAGATTATCAGGTTGCAAAGAGTGCAGTAGCAGCAGCTCCTGACGTACGTGAAGACAAAGTGAATGCAATTAAGCAGGCGCTTGCTTCCGGAACTTACAATGTTTCCATGGAAGAAGTTGCAGACAAACTGATTAACAGTTCATTTAATTTATCCATCTGACGTTGTGGACTCATATGAGTTCACGATGTCGGGATACGGAGCGTAGTTTGCAGATGCTGAAAAGGCGTGAGGATTATTATGGCTAGTCTGACAGAAGAGCTTATCAGCGTCCTGACAGAAGAGCAGGATGTGTATCGGGAACTGATTCCGATTAGTGAACAGAAAACAAAAGTTATTATTCAGAACGACCTCAAGTCCCTACAGGAGATAACGGAACGCGAACAGCAGGCGGTAGAAAAGCTGAACATGCTGGAGCGCAGGCGGGAAGAGGTCGTTGTTAATATGGGTACGGTGTTGAACCGTGATCCCAGAACTCTGAAGTTGAAAAACATGGTCAAGCTTTTGGAAAAACGTCCGGAGGAACAGAAGCAATTGGCAGAGCTTCATGATTCTCTGACGGCGTCCATCAAACGCTTGTCTGAGATAAATGAACGCAACAAGACATTGATTAACCAGTCTCTGGAGATGATTCAGTTTGAGATGAATCTGATTCAGAGCGCAAGGATGTCGCCGGGAAGCAACAATTATAACAGGCAGGCGTCTTCGTTTGATATGCCGGCAGCGTCGGCAGGCATGTTTGATGCAAAACAATAAGATACGGAGAAAAGATATAAGATGGTGGTGCTGAACTGCCATCTTTTTTTGAGGAAAGAACCTGTTATATGAAAGAGCGAAAGTTAGCTCTGCAAAGTGAAAAAGCTGAAGATATGCGATAAAGTTTTAGAAATTTGAAATTAAGTGTAAAGTAACCGCACAAAGAAGTCGATTATCATAATGTATATAGTTCGAGTGTTCGGTGCATGACATGCACCAAAGATAAGAAAGGAGGACAGGATATGGGCTTGATGCAGGGGTTATACACAGGTGTTTCCGGCTTAACGGTCGCGCAGCGTGGTCTGACGGCAACGGCACATAACCTGTCTAACGTCGAAACTGTCGGATATATGAGACAGCAGGCTGTACAGGAGGATACACAGTACTTCAATAAAGGTTATACGGCAATCAACACCACACAGGTGGGTATCGGCGTTGACACCTCCGCAATTTATCAGTATCGTGACCAGTTTCTGGACATCTCTTATCGGAGAGAATTGGGGCGGCAGGCGTTCTACGATACGCAGTATTCGGCAGTATGTGAGATAGAGGAACTTTTGGGCGAGCTGCAAGGTGTAGCTTTTCAGGATAATCTGGAAGAATTGTGGACCTCCATGCAGGAGCTGGCGAAGGAGCCGGGCAACCTGACAGCAAGAGCGACGATGGTAGAGACTGCAATCAGTTTTATCGACCGCGCTGAGAATATTTCGGATTTGTTGAAGACGTATCAACAGGACCTTGATACCGAGATTGGTCAGATGGTAACGCGTATCAATGAGATTGGCGATGAACTGATTGCGTTGAACGATAAGATTTGTCATTACGAAAGTGACGGAAGGCAGCATGCCAATGATTTAAGAGATACGAGAAACCTTCTGTTGGATGAATTGGCAGAGATGGTGAATATCACATATCGTGAGAACCTTGACAGCCGTGTCAGTGTAAGCATTGAAGGAATTCCGTTTGTAACAGAGGACACCTGCTTCAAGATGGATACAGTAAGAAGCAATGAGCTGGAAGCGATACAGTTAAGGGCAAGCGGTGTTGTTCCGACGGACGAAGACCTTTCCAATACCGGTATGGACGTGCTGGTTCCGGTCTGGCCGGCATACGGTTATATTGAGGTTTGTGACCTTAACGTACTTTCTACTTCGGAGAAAAACAACGACATCGGAGGACTGAGAGGACTGTTGGTGACCAGAGGAACCAAGGTAGGGCGTTATACTGACATTCCGACCGAACCGAAGGTAGAGGATTATACGGATGAAACCGGTTTCTTTGATTCGGTAGAATATAACGCAGCCTGCACGCAGTTTGAGAGTGATGTGCGGAAGTACGCGATTGAAGTAGAGCAGTCTGTTATCGTTACTGCACAGGCACAGTTTGACCGCTTGGTTCACGGCCTGGTGACTGCGATTGATAACATCTTATGTCCGAACAAAGAAGTGGAACTGGCAGACGGAACGATAGTTAAGATTCTGGATGAAAAGAATGCTCCGATCGGAATCGATGATAATCATACGATGGGAGAGGCTTTGTTCAGCAGAAAGTCCGTAGCACGTTATACGGAACCGCAGGAGCTTCGGCTGGCGGACGGAAGCGTGATTACCGCAAGAGTTTACAATGAGGAGAACCCGGAAGATAACTATACCTTATATACGGTAGGTGAGATAGAAGTGAATCAGGCACTCCGTGAGAATTTGTCAAAGCTTCCGTTGAGTGCAAACGACGGAACGAATGATTTTGATATCGCGACCTGTGAGAAGCTGATTGATATCTGGCAGGAACCGTTTGCAACGTTGACACCGCATACATTGTCATATAATAATTTTTATGATTATTACAATGAGCTGGTCGGAAGTCTTGCAACCCGTGGTTATGAGCTGAGAACCATCAGTGAGAACCAGTCGGCGATGACGGTTAATATCGAAGAGCAACGTATGAATGTCGGCGGAGTTTCGTCGGATGAAGAACTTACCAACATGATTAAATACCAGCATGCATACAGTGCCGCGTCCCGTTATATCAACGTGGTCGACCAGATGCTGGAACACCTTTTGGAACGTCTGTAAAGCAGAAAACTTTTGACGACAGAAAAGCAGGAAAGGGAGCGTGAGAACATGCCCAATACATTTTTTGGACTGACAATCGGAAAATCCGGTCTGTATACTGCCTCCAGTGCACTGAATACGACAGCACATAACATCGCGAACACGGAGACAGAGGGGTATTGCCGTCAGGTTTCCACTCAGAGAGCGAGCAAGGCTCTTCATATCGGAAATGCGACCGGTATGATTGGTACCGGTGTTGACGTGGTAGGTGTAGAACAGGTACGTGATGCGTATTATGACGTAAAGTACCGTTCCAACAACACATTGTTCGGTGAGTACGATGCCAAGCAGTACTACATGGAAGAGATAGAAGGGTACTTTAACGAGATTAAGCTGGAAGGCTTTACGACGACTTTTGATGATATGTTTGACAGTATTCAGGAGTTGCAGAAAGATCCGGCGAATCTGAAAGTTCGTACTCAGATGACAAACTACGCAAGTTCCTTGTGTGAATATTTCAATTACATATCAGCGAATCTTGGCAAGGTACAGAAGGAGATTAATTTCGAAATCAGCAATCAGGTATCGAAGATAAACTCCATCGGAACCCAGATAGCCCAGCTGACCCAGCAGATTAACACCCTGGAAGTGCTTGGCGGCATGGCGAGCGACCTGCGTGACCAGAGAAATCTTTTGGTTGACCAGCTTTCTCAGATTGTGGAAGTGGATGTGCAGGAGATACCGGTTGGTAACAGAGTCGGTGTGAGCTCATACTTTGTACGGATTAACGGTCAGCTTCTGGTCGATACCTATCAGGCGAACGAACTCGAGTGTGTACCGCGTACCGACAAGGTAAATATGGATGACCAGGTTGGTCTGTATGATATTGTGTGGAAACAGAACCGGCAGGAATTCAATGCTTCTACCAGTGCAACGACAGGAAGCCTTGCAGCATTGTACGCCGTGATGGAAGGCAATGATAATCAGTGCTTCAAGGGGATGGCAGAAGCCCAGGAGGGTGATACCGTGATTACCCTGACCTCTGAATTCAGTTATATGAACGATGTGAATCGTCTGAATATTCCGCAGAGCGGAAAGATTACCATAGGAAACCGTGAGTATGAATACAGTGGTTTTCAGGTGCGGTTGAATGACGAGGGAATGTACGAGTATGAATTCGCCTTGGAAAGTGAGATAAAGATGGGAACGGATGAGATTACCCCGGCAACGGAGAATCTTACCGGATACCAATACAATGCAGTCATCGGACAGGATATTGACTATAAGGGAATCCCTTATTACATGGCTCAGCTAAATGAGTTCGTTCGGACCTTTGCCAAAGCATATAACGATATCTGCAAAGAAGGCGTTGATCTGAACGGGGATGCAGGACTTGACTTTTTCAATTCCTCTGACCCGGTCAGCGGAGAAAACTTCAGATTTACGGATGAGTGGCCGTATGGAGATGATGATGTTCTCTTTGATTCCAAGTCCGGTCCGTATGATGTAGAGGACGAAATTATCAATTATGGTTCCTACTACTTTATGACGGCGGCAAAGATGACGATAACAAATGCGGTATTGAATGATTCCAATAAAGTAGTTACCGCAAGCTCGATTGTAGACGGTGTGGAAGAGTCGGATATTGTAAAGCGGCTGATGGCACTGAAAGATGACAAGATGATGTTCCGTCAGGGTACTCCGGACTCCTATCTGCAGTCGCTGGTATCGGAGGTCGGAATCGACTCCAGAATGTCGGCACAGTTCCGACAGAATCAGGAAGATATCCTGACTTCGGTAACGAATCAGAGATTATCTGTATCCGGTGTTGATCAGGATGAAGAAGCGATGAATCTGGTACGTTTCCAAAGTGCATACAATCTGTCGTCCAAGGTAATATCGGTAATGGATCAGGTGTACGATAAGCTGATCAATTATCTGGGTGTATAACATAGTTTTGTAAAGAGAATGCAATACCTTAAAACTGTGGTGCCGACGTTAAGATTGCATCTTTAGAAGATGGAAGACTTAAAGCAGGTGCCGGAAAGGATTGGTTATTAATATGCGAATAACAAACCGAATGATGACCAATAACATGCTGAGTAACATCAACACAAACAAGAATCAGTTGTCTGCGTTGGAACAGCAGTATTCGACCGGAAAGAAGATACAGAAGCCGTCGGAGGACCCGATTGTGGCGGTACGTGCATTGAAGCTTCGTACCAATCTGGCAGAGTTGAATCAGTATTATGAAAAGAA
>JAZSIB010000251.1:0-4732 GCA_045533585.1 Lachnospiraceae bacterium
GATGAAAATGATAAGATACTGCTTGCGTAACTGCGCAGAAAAATATTTAACTCAGGGAGAATACTTATGAAAATGAGTAAATTTTTATCACTTATCCTTGTGTTGGTTATGATTACCTCTTGCCTTGTGGCTTGTGGTAAAGATGATACCAACAACCCGAACGCAGGATCCAGTGCAGGGACTGAATCCAATGCAGGAAATGAAAACAAAACTGATGCAAGTGCAGAACTTGCAGGAACTTATGACATCACCATGTGGGTTTCCGAGAAGGAAGGCGTAGCTGATCAGTTTAAGCAGCAGATTGCCGCTTTCATGACAGCGAACCCGGGCATCGTTATCAACGCTCAGATCGAAGGCGTTACCGAAGCTGAGGCAGGTTCTAAGGTAGTTGCAGACGTTGCAACCGCTCCGGACATCTACTGTTTTGCGCAGGACCAGCTTGCTCGTCTTGTTCAGGCAGCAGCTCTTGCAACTCCCGGTAAAGCGGCAGCAGAGACCATCAAGGCGAACAACGATGCAGGTGCTGTAGCAGCATCTTCCGTAGCAGGTACTCTGTATGCATATCCGATGACCAGCGATAACGGTTTCTATCTCTACTATGATACCAGCATTATCTCCGAAGAAGAAGCAGATAGCCTCGAGTCTATTATCGCAGCTTGTGAGAAGAACGGTAAGAAGTTCCGTTTTGCACTTGAGAACGCTTGGTACACCGCGGCATTTTTCTTCGCAACCGGCACTCATTCCAACTGGACCATGACTGCTGAAGGCGAGTTCAATGCAATTGATGATAATTTCAACTCTCCGGAAGGTTTGATCGCAATGAAGGGTATGACTAAGCTTGCTCAGTCTCCTTGCTATGACAGCGATGCTGATATCTTCACCGATGCAGGCGCAATCGTAACCGGTATCTGGAATGCAGGTGCAGCAGCAGATCACTTTGGTGCAAACCTCGGTGCTACCGATCTTCCTTCTTTCGAAGTTGACGGTAAGTCCTATCATCTTGGTTCCTACACCGGTAACAAGCTTATGGGTGTTAAGCCGCAGACCGACGCTAAGAAAGCAGCAGTTCTTTCTCTCCTTGCACAGTACCTTACCGGTGAAGAGTGCCAGAAGCAGAGATTTGCAAGCTTCGAGTGGGGTCCGTCTAACGTAGCAGTTCAGGCTTCCGCAGAAGTTCAGAACAACGCTTCTCTTGCAGCTCTTGCAAAGCAGAACGCATTTGGTCAGCCGCAGGGTCAGATTCACGGCGCTTGGTGGGATATCGCAAAGGTTCTTGGCGCAGATGCTAAGGCAGCGAAGTCCGATGCAGACCTTCAGACTGCACTTGACAACTATGATAAGGCTATCGATGCAGTTCTTAACATGTCTGACGAAGCTAAGCTTGCTTGGAGCGTAATCGGTGGTATCTGTGGAACCAGCTGGGATACTGACTTCCCGATGAATGCAGACGGAGAGAATACTTGGGTTTCCGATGCTCTTGACTTTAACGCAGGTGAGGAACTTAAGGTTCGTCAGGGTGCTTCCTGGGATGTTAACTTTGGTGCGAACGGTGAGCCGGGCGGTGCTAATATCGTAGTGGAAGCTACCGGCAAGTATGTTGTTAAACTTGTTTATGACGGCACTACTGCAAGCGTTGAGCTTATTGCACAGTAATATACTAATATGCTTAGGTGGGGCATAAGCCCCACCTTTGTTCTTATTAAGCTTCTCATTTCAATAAGGAGATTGCATCTATGAAAAGATTAAGCGATTTGGATTACTTAAAGCTGAATAAGTGGCAGGCGTTTTGGTATAAGTTCGGCCTCTTTTTCTGCGCTATACCGCTTTTCTTCAAAAATATCGGGCTTGCAATCGTCAATTTCTTCAAAAAATGCGGAATTGGCATCAAGAACGAGTTTGTAGATATCATTACGACATTTACAAAAGGAAATTGGGCGGTAAAACTTTCTTTCTTTGTTTTTGGCTTCGGAAATTTTTTCTATGGACAAATCATGAGAGGAATTTTGTTCCTTTTGTTCGAAATAGTTTTTATTGTATATATGCTTGTTCCGAGTGGCGGTATTTATTGGCTCTTAAAAGGCAATTGGTTTAAGACCGGTGCAACCGTAGGTGTAGAGCAGGGTAGGTTTGAGTACGATATTATCTATGATACTGATGTCTGGGTTGCCGGCGATGACTCTGTCAAAGTTATGCTTTACGGACTTTTGACCATTCTTTTTATCATCGCGTTTATTTACACATGGAGACTTCAGGTTAAACAGTGCCGCATCTGTATGGATATTACTGCAAAAGGTAAAAAGATAAGAAGCGGAAAAGAAGATATCAGAGCACTTCTTGATGATGAGTTCCATAAGACGATGCTTGCGCTTCCTTTGACCGGTATTCTTGTATTTACCGTACTTCCCATTATTTACATGGTGCTTGTCGCATTCACAAGTTATGATGCAGCACACGATGGATATTCTAATTTGTTTTCATGGGTTGGTTTTGAGCATTTCAATGAAATTTTCAACTTTGAGCAGGGCGGTCTTGGTCTGACTTTTGGTGAGATACTTTCATGGACGCTTATGTGGGCATTCTTTGCGACCTTTACCAACTATTTTCTTGGTATGTTTGTCGCAATCATGATAAACAAGAAGGGAATCAAGATAAAGAAGTTCTGGAGAACGGTACTTGTTATGACGATTGCAATTCCCCAGTTCGTTTCACTTCTTTATGTATCGAAGCTTTTTACTACCTCGGGTCTTATCGGACGAGTACTCGACCAGATTCCGTTTATCTATGAGTACAGAGTAGCAAATCACTTTGTATCTCTGTGGGATTCTCCCGTGATTTCGAAAGTTTTGCTGGTGGTTATTAATATTTGGGTCGGTATTCCCTATATTATGCTCATGGCAACGGGTATCCTTATGAATATTCCGCAGGATCTTTATGAGTCTGCGCGCATTGACGGTGCAAATTCCGTTCAACAGTTTGCAAAAATAACACTTCCTTATATGCTTTTCGTAACCGGACCTTATCTGCTTACGAGCTTTGTAGGAAATCTCAACAACTTTAACGTTATTTACCTTTTGTCGGGAGGAAACCCAATAAAGGGAACGGCAGGCGGCGCATCAATCGGTCATACCGATCTGCTTATTACGTGGTTGTTCAAGATGACACTCGGAAGTACTGAGAGTAAATACTATATGGCGTCGATTATCGGTATTCTTATATTCGTTGTCGTCGCAGTGCTCTCACTTATCATCTATAACGTAATTCCATCAACTAAGAATGAGGAGGATTACAAGTGATAAACAAAACGAACAATAACAGAATGAAAAAGACCGGTCTTGGAGCACGCGCAAGCAGAAGGCTTGGCAACGGCACGATCTACTTTATACTTACCATAATAACGATTGTCTGGCTTGCTCCTTTTGTTGGAATTGTTTTAGAGTCCTTTAAGACTGAAACTACAATGCAGACACCCTACCTTTTCCCAAAAGAATTCGGTTTTGACCACTACATAAGGTTGTTCAAAGAGACGGATTTCCTTATTTGGTTCAGAAATACCGGTTTGATGGGAATTGCAACCGCCTTTTTTCAAACCTTTTTTATTCTTTCAATGAGCTACGTCCTTTCGCGACTTCGCTTTAAGGGAAGAAAAGGACTTATGAATGCGATGCTGATTCTCGGAATGTTTCCGGGTTTTCTCACGATGATTCTTATTTACAAGGTATTCGCAGATGCGGGTCTTACCGGAAGTATGGCACCAGCCGGATTGGTTATAGTTTATTGTGCGAGCAGCGGTATGGGATATTACGTATCAAAAGGTTTTTTTGACACTATCCCCAAGAGCCTTGATGAAGCAGCAAGAGTTGACGGAGCTACCCGTTTCCAGGTATTTCAAAGAGTAATAATGCCGTTGTCAGCGCCTATTGTTATCTATACAATTCTTATGGGTTTTATGGCACCATGGGGCGATTTTATGCTCGCAAGCTATCTTATCCATGAGAACAGTGTTGGTATGAATGTTGCTGTCGGTATGTATGAATGGCTCTCAAAGACGAATCTAAACACCCATTATACGATGTTCTGTGCTGCCGGTGTTGTTGTAGCTGTTCCTGTTGTAACAGTATTCCTTCTTCTGCAGAAGTACTATGTAGAGGGTGTTACCGGCGGAGCCGTTAAAGGTTAAACCGATTTTTGAAAACAAAAATCGGCTACAAATTTGTGCCTATGCAAAAGATTACATCTTTATAAGTTTGCAGGTTCAGAAAGGAAATAGAATTGATATGGCTAGTGTTAAATTAACGAATGTAAAGAAGAAATATGGCAAAGATACGGTTGCGGTTCAGGATTTCAACCTTGACATTGCCGACAAAGAATTTATTGTATTTGTAGGGCCTTCCGGTTGCGGTAAGTCAACGACACTTCGAATGATAGCGGGCCTTGAGGAAATCTCAGAAGGAACAATTGAGATTGACGGTGTTGTGGTGAATGACCTTCAGCCACGTGACCGCGACATCGCGATGGTATTCCAAAACTATGCACTGTATCCTCATTTTTCTGTGTTTGAAAACATGGCGTTCAGTCTCAGACTCAAGAAAACACCGAATGATGAGGTTTACGAGAAGGTAACTCAGGCGGCTGAGGTACTCGGTATTACCGAATATCTTACCAGAAAACCCCGCGAGCTTTCCGGTGGACAGAGACAGCGAGTTGCAATCGGACGTGCAATGGTAAGAGACAG
>JAZSIB010000207.1:0-4537 GCA_045533585.1 Lachnospiraceae bacterium
TGTAGAGGGATTATTCCATACGCGTGACAAGAAGAAGTATGCCCTGCGTCTGTTGATTGCAGCAGTAATATCCGAGATTCCGTATGACCTGATGCGTTTTGGGACGGTGTGGAATTTTGACAGTCAGAATGTCATGTGGACTCTGCTGCTCGGTTTTCTTGCAATTGCAATGATTGAGTATGTAAAAACGAAGTTTCCGGGGGATATGTTCAAGTACAATACATTCTCCTGCATGGCGATTCTTCTGTGTGGTGTGACGGCATTGTTTTTTACCACGGATTATACGATTTTCGGTGTAACACTGATTGTGTCATTCTATATGTTCCGTGGTCGTAAGCTGGTTAATTTTCTTATGTTCCTTTTGTTGACATGGCTGTTTTATTCGGCGAGTGCGATTCAGTTTGCAGCATTGCTGGCGTATCCGTTTATCCTGTTTTATAACGGAAAAAAAGGCATGGACGACAAATATTGCCTCTACGCCTTCTATCCCGTGCACATGTTAATCTTAGGGCTGTTGGTCCGCTTCGTACTGTAACAGGCTCTGCGAAGCGTCTGTCCTGCAGATACAGGCCTGTACGAACATCAATTATTCAGCGGTAAGATTGTTGCTGTCTACAATCTTGTCATAAAGATCAAGAACACAGTGTTCTTTTTCAAAATGACTGCAATTTTTGCAGCTTACATTCTCAGTGTCGTTTGCACGGTTGGTATAGCTATCCTTGCTAATCGCATTGAAGGCGCTGCAACGTTCTGCTACTTTTTCATAAATAACGTCTTGTTTCATCTGATTCCTCCGTTCCGAAGCGCACACAAACAAACGCTTCATTACATGATTTCTATGCACAGTCATAGTATGGACGGTGTGCGAATGAAATATGCGCCGGAGAAAACAAGAAATTTTTGTTATTTTGTTGGTGAAAACAAGATGCCGGGTGCTTCTTTTGGAAGATAGATGTCTGCAAAGAAAAGCCCACAGACTTATAACACGGAATGGAAAGGCGCGTGAATTTACGTGAAAGCATTTGAGATTACGGAACAAAAAGCATTTATGTCGGCACTTTTGGTACAGGATGTATTTGACCGTTTTGCGGTATCGGAAGTCACTCTCCTGGCAGCCTGCCGATTTGAAATCGACGGACACCGAAACAGTATGTTCTATACTGAGGAAGAAAAGCAGGCATTGCCGGAGACAGAGTATATGCTTTGGGCAGAGTTAAAGCCTTATGTCTACCAGGTGATTAAGGGCAGTAAGACACCGAATTCATTTCGGATTGTATTCCGATTGACTTCAGAAAATACAGCAAATGTGGTTGCCAGTGTAGGCGATGGTACAAAGCCGGAGGAAGTCGGCGGACTATTCCTGAATCTCCAGTACGAGCATGAGCAGTTAATGGTGATATCCGGTGCGGCGATGAAGACGTTTACTTTATCTAAGACGGTGGAACAGGCTTGGGATGGATATGCGGAGAAGTTTTTGAAGAAGCATGGAATTGTATACGAAGTACGATGATAGATGATAATATGTGTTGTTAGCACTCTTTCGAAAAGAGTGCTAATTTTGTCTTGACTTTTTATAAACAGAGGGATATAGTATGTAACAGTCGGACTGCAATATGTGCAGTTTCTGAATTATAGGGAAGAGTGGCAGAGTGTTTTTACTGTCGAAAGTCTGAAAACAAAGGATTATAAATGGATGGAAAGGTAAGGTGAGTAATATGAACGCAGAAAGAGGTAATTTATCGATTCATTCGGAGAATATTTTCCCGATTATTAAGAAGTGGTTGTATTCGGATCACGATATTTTTATGCGAGAGCTGATTTCTAACGGCTGCGACGCAATTACGAAGTTGAAGAAGCTGGAGATGGTAGGCGAAGCAGTGATTCCGGAAGGAACCGACTTTAAGATTACCGTCAGTGTGAATCAGGAAGAGAAGACGATCAAGATTATCGACAACGGTGTCGGTATGACAATGGACGAAGTAAAGCAGTACATTAACCAGATTGCGTTTTCCGGTGCGGAGGCGTTCCTTGAGAAGTACAAGGATAAGGCGAACAGCGACCAGATTATCGGACATTTCGGTCTTGGTTTTTATTCCGCATTCATGGTGGCACACAAGGTTACCATCGATACGCTGTCCTGGCAGGAGGGCGCAGAAGCAGTACACTGGGAGTCCGAAGAGGGTATTAACTTCGAGATGACTGCAAGTGACCGCACCGAGCGCGGCACGGAGATTACCCTGTATCTCAATGAGGACAGCTACGAGTTTTCGAATGAGTATCGTGCGAAGGAAGTAATCGAGAAGTATTGTTCCTTTATGCCGATTGCGATTTATTTTGTGAATGAGAACGCACCGAAGCCGGAGAAGACCGCAGAGCAGATTGCTGACGAGGCGATGGAAGCGGCAGGCACGGCAGATGCAGAGAAGAAGGACGATGCACTTAAAGCCATGAACGAGACTCAGCCGCTCTGGGCAAAGCATCCGAACGAGTGCACCGAAGAGGAGTATAAGGACTTCTACCGCAAGGTGTTCCGTGATTATAAGGAGCCGTTGTTCTGGATTCACCTGAACATGGATTATCCGTTCCGCATGAAGGGTATTCTGTATTTCCCGAAGGTAAATACGGAGTACGACAATCTCGAAGGTACGATTAAACTGTACTGCAATCAGGTGTTTATCGCAGACAACATCAAGGAAGTAATTCCGGAGTTCTTATTGCTCTTAAAGGGTACCATTGATTGTCCGGACCTTCCGCTGAATGTGTCCAGAAGTGCGCTGCAGAACGACGGATTTGTAAAGAAGATTTCCGAGTATATCACCAAGAAGGTTGCCGACAAGCTGAGCGGTATGTATAAGGTGGAGCGTGAGTCCTATGAGAAGTTCTGGGATGATATTGCACCGTTCATCAAGTACGGCTGTCTGAAGGACGACAAGTTCCGCGACAAGATGAAGGACTTCATGCTGTTTAAGGATCTGGACGACAAGTACATGACCCTGAACGAGTATCTGGAGGCTGAGAAGGCGAAGAAGAGCGGAGCTGCTGATGCGAGTGAAAATGCGTCTGCCGACAATGAAACTGATGCAGCAGGTGAAAAAGTTGATGATGCAGAACGCGTATCCGGTGAAGTAGTAGACGAGAACGGCGAAGTTGTGTCTGATGGCGAAGAAGATGCTGAAGAGAAGAAGGATATCATTTATTATGTAACCGATCTGAAGCAGCAGAGCCAGTATGTGAACATGTTCAAGGATGCCGGTATGAATGCGGTTATCCTCACGCACAACATCGACCAGCCGTTTATCTCCCAGTTAGAACAATTCAACGACAAGATACGCTTCATGCGCATCGATGCAGGCTTGAATGAGAGCATGAAGGAAGATGTGGATAAGGCAGATGCGAAGGAGCTGAAGAAGCAGCAGGAGAAGATTGCTGATATCATCAAGAAAGCACTTGGCAAAGAAAAGCTGGATGTGAAGCTGGAGCGTCTGAAGAACGATAAGGTATCTTCCATGATGACGCTGTCCGAAGAGAGCCGTCGTATGCAGGATATGATGAAGATGTACAACATGGCAGGCATGGGTATGGACGATGACTTGTTCGGTGGCGGCGAGACGCTGGTGCTTAACGCAAACCATCCGCTGGTGCAGTATGTCATGGAGCATCGTAAGGGTGACATGGTGAAGATGATCTGTGAACAATTGTATGACCTTGCACTGCTCGGGCACAAGCCGCTGACTGCGGAAGCGATGACACGTTTTGTAGAGCGTAGCAATGAAATCATGCTGAAGTTAACCAAATAATTGAGGAATCCCGGAGGGCTGCATAGGCAGCCCTCTTTTATTGTGAGAAGATGACGAGAAATGTTACAAATATTCAGTAAAATAGAAACATTTACAACAATTAAAACGAATTTGGGTAGCTTTTGGGTGAAATGGTGATGCGAAATCGAATTTTTTTGAAAAAATATTGTGCAATTTGCAAAAATCAGTTGTGTTTGTCATGAAAATTTAGTACAATGTATCCATGACATTCCGATTGGGGTGATTATATCGGGGTGTTGAATTTTTACTGTCATGGATTTCATGACGGAACGGAGGTAGATATATGGATGTTTACAAATACGAGAAAATTCGTAACGTAGCTATTTTGGGGCACGGTGGCTGTGGTAAGACCACTTTGGTTGAAGCCATGGCGTATGTAACAGGTGTTATTAATCGTCAGGGTCGCGTAGAAGATGGCAATACCATTAGTGACTATGACAAAGAAGAAGCAAAGAGATTGTTCTCTATCAGCACTACTTTGGTACCGGTTATTTGGGAAGATACTAAGATTAACGTACTTGATACACCCGGATATTTTGATTTTGTTGGTGAGGTTGAGGAAGCATTGGATGCAGCAGATGCAGGTGTTATCGTTGTTTACGGTAAGTCCGGCGTGGAAGTTGGAACCATTAAGGCTTGGGAAGCCTGTGAAAAGAGAAAATTACCGCGTATGTTCTTCGTAACAGACATGGATGATGATAATGCAAGTTTCCGTAAAG
>JAZSIB010000191.1:0-4106 GCA_045533585.1 Lachnospiraceae bacterium
GGCAGAGCAGGTGTTGCAAGAAGCAGGGCAGCAGAGAATGAAGATTCTTATCTGCGAAAGCCGAGAGGAAGCGTTTGTGAATGGTTTATCTGACCTGCAGGCCGGGGATGTGGTGTACATGAAAGGTTCACACGGAATGCGACTTGATTTGTTGGCGCAGCAACTTCGGGAGCAATATACTGACAAGTGATGTATGATTAGATGAAGTGAAGCTGTACGAGAGGAAGGGAGGTGTGCCGATGTTATTTGCCGATGTCATCATTGATATCTCACATGAGAACCTTGACCGGACCTATCAATATCTTGTACCGGAAGCGTTGGTTGAGCAGGCTGTCATCGGTGCGCCGGTAGAGATTCCCTTCGGTGCAGGGAACCGCTCGGTTAAGGGGTATCTGATCGGACTGAGCAGGGAACCGAAGATAGAGATTGACAGAATCAAACCGTTAAAAGCAATCGAGAAAAACGGACTCGTGATGGAGAGTCGTATGATTGCGCTGGCGGCTCGTATGAAGGAGCTGTTCGGCGGAACGATGAACGATGCACTTCGCACCGTAATGCCGGTAAAGCGCAGTGTGAAGCCGGTGAATAACCGTACCGTACAGCTGGCAATGGAACGGGACGCTGTACAGGAAGTGTATGAACAGGCGGTGCGGAGACACTATACGGCAAAACAGCGTCTGCTGAATGAGCTTCTGACAGAAGGCAGTGTTGACTATGAACTTCTGGTGAAGAAGCTGAACATCAGCCGGAAAACGATTGCTGACATGGAAGCATCCGGCGTGATACGAATCGAGACGGAACGAAAATACCGGAATCCCCTCAGCTTTGACAGTGATAGAACGGAAGCGGTGGTTCTGAATGAAGAACAGGAAGAAGCCGTAAGGACAATCACAGAGGACTACCGGAACGGAATCCGTAAGACCTATCTGCTGCATGGAGTTACCGGAAGCGGAAAGACAGAAGTATACCTGAATGTGATTGAAGAGGTTGTACGTGCCGGAAAACAGGTTATCATGCTGATTCCGGAGATCGCATTGACGTATCAGACGGTAAAAAGATTCAAGAAGCGTTTTGGGGAACGGGTATCATTCCTGCATTCCCGTCTGTCGGACGGAGAAAAGTTTGACCAGTATAACCGGGCTGAGCAGGGTGAGATTGATGTGATTATCGGTCCGCGTTCGGCGTTGTTTGCACCGTTGCCGGAGGTAGGATTGATTGTAATAGACGAGGAGCATGAGGGAAGCTACAAAAGCGAGCAGGTTCCGAAGTATCATGCAAGGGAATTGGCGCTGGAATACGCGAAGATGCTTGGTGCAAGCGTTCTGCTTGGCTCGGCAACTCCCTCGCTGGAGTCATATTATCGTGCAGAAAAGAATGAGTTTACTTTGCTCCGCTTAACAAAACGTCCGAAACATGCAGTACTTCCTACGGTGCATGTGGTGGATATGCGCGAAGAGCTGAAGGCACACCATACTTCCATCTTCAGTCGTCGGTTGCTGTCTTTGATGGAAGAAAGATTAAAGAAAAAAGAACAAATTATGCTGTTCATTAATCGGCGCGGGTATGCAGGCTTTATCTCCTGCAGGAGCTGCGGTGAGGTAATTCAGTGTCCGCATTGTTCCGTGTCATTGACCTTGCATGGGAGTGACAAGCTGGTTTGTCATTATTGCGGCTATGAGCAGATGTTACCGAAAACCTGTCCGAAGTGCGGTTCTAAGTACATTGGGAAGTTCGGTACCGGAACGGAAAAAGTGGAAGAAATGGTGCGTAAGGCGTTCCCGGATGCGCGTACCTTACGGATGGACGCAGATACGACCAAAAACAAACACGGTCATGAACAGATACTGTCTGCATTTGCCAACGAAGAGGCGGATATTCTGATTGGTACCCAGATGATTGTGAAGGGTCATGATTTCCAACGGGTAACACTGGTGGGGATTATAGCAGCCGATCTTTCCATGCAGGTTGCCGATTATCGTGCCGGAGAGAGGACGTTTCAATTGCTGGCACAGGCGGCAGGACGCGCAGGCAGAGCAGAGTATCCGGGCGAGGTTGTAATCCAGACCTACAAGCCGGAGCATTATGCGGTGACCGCTGCAGCAAAAGAAGATTATACTGAGTTTTACGAGAACGAGATTCTGTATCGTTCGCTTATGAATTATCCGCCGGTTGCCAATATGATGGCAGTTTTGCTTACAGCAAAAGAGGAAACAGAAGCAGATGCGGCAGCGGAATTTCTGGCAGTGCAGATAAAAGTTTTCATGGAACAGCATGATGTGCGGGAACAGGCAGTCGTTATCGGACCGGCACCGGCCGGGATTGCAAAGTTGAAAGACTTATATCGCAGGGTAATCTATATCAAGCATGCGGACTACCGGTTGCTGACGGGCTGTAAAGATAAGATGGAGCAGGCGATAGCAGAAGATGCAGTATTTGCAAAAATAAGTGTACAATTTGATATTAATCCACAGAATATGTTATAAAGAGAAAAGTACGAAATTTGATTAGAAGCAAAAGCTTCAGAATGGAGAGAATATGGCAACCAGAATTATCAGGGTGATGGGCGATCCGGTGTTGAACAAAAAGTCCAAGACGGTAACGGAGTTTAATGAAAAAACGATTGAATTGATTGAGGACATGCTGGATACGATGTACGAAGCGCAGGGAGTCGGACTTGCGGCACCGCAGGTAGGCGTTTTGAAGCGAATCGTTGTAATTGACGTATCGGAAGAGGGTGACGATCCGATTGTGTTGATTAATCCTGAGATTATTGAGACAAGCGGAGAACAGCGCGGGGCAGAAGGTTGTCTGAGTGTTCCGGGGAAAGCCGGAGAGGTAGTGCGTCCGAACGTGGTTAAGGTGCGGGCTCAGGATCATGAAGGAAACTGGTTTGAGATAGAAGGCGAAGAGCTGCTTGCGCGTGCATTCTGCCATGAGATTGATCATCTGGATGGTGTTCTCTATACGGAGCATGTAATCGGAGAACTGGTAGATACGACGCAACAGAACGGTTAACTTATTTGCGACCGGGAAAGTAATGAGAAGAGAACAGGATAAAGCGAACAACGTGAAGTAACAGAACTGTTCTCAGAATGGATGGATATATGCAGAAAGACTTAAATATGGTATTTATGGGTACACCGGATCTGGCAGCAACCGTGTTACGGGCGTTGTTAGAAGATGGTTATAAGGTATCGGCAGCCGTAACACAGCCGGATAAGCCGAAGGGGCGAGGAAAAGCACTCGCATTTTCTCCGGTGAAGGAGCTGGCTTTAGAGCAGAATATTCCGGTGTTGCAGCCGGAACGTGCAAAAGACGAAACGTTTATAGAGGAATTACGTACATGGAAACCGGATATTATTGTAGTGGCGGCATACGGAAAGATACTTCCAAAGGCAATTCTTGATATGCCAAAGTACGGATGTATCAATGTCCACACCTCATTGCTTCCGGATTATAAAGGCGCAGCGCCGATACAGTGGGCTGTGTTAAACGGAGAAAAAGAAACCGGTGTTACGATTATGTACATGGATGAGGGCTGTGACACCGGCGATATCATCAGTGCAGAGAGGATTACAATCGCAGAAGACGAGACAGGCGGCGGACTTCATGATAAGCTTGCAATGCTTGGGGGAGAACTTTTGGTGCGTACCTTACCGTCCATACTGGATGGCAGTTGTTCCCGTACTCCTCAGGAAAAGGGTGTCGGAAGATATGTGGGTATGATTGATAAGTCGCTTGGAGAACTGGATTTTTCACGACCGGCAGAGGAGTTGGAACGCTATATTCGCGGCTTGGACCCGTGGCCGTGTGCATATACGAAGCTGGAGGGCAAGCTGCTGAAGTTATGGAAGGCGTATGTGATTCCGGAAGCTGCAGCAGAGAAGCCGGGAACCGTACTTGGGGGAGATAAGAAGGTACTCAGAGTAGCCACCGGTGAAGGAGTTCTGGCGATAACGGAGCTTCAGCCGGAAGGAAAACGAAGAATGAAAACAGAAGAGTACCTGAACGGATATAACATTACTCCGGGAACGGTACTGGGAGAATAGATAGGAGTTTGTTGTGACAGCGAGAGAAGCTTCTGCAAAAACAGTGATAGACATTCT
>JAZSIB010000195.1:0-7716 GCA_045533585.1 Lachnospiraceae bacterium
TATTATATCGAAAATTGTAAGGAATGCAACGTTTTTTCTCCGCAAAATGTACGCAAACGAGTAAGAGTTCGGAGCGTTGTCCTCTATCCCTTCATACGTTCCGAACTCTCTTTCCATCACTTTTCACCACATACCAAAGCAGGTGCCGCATCACGGCACCTGCCCTATCTTAATCCCTCACTCCTGTCTTACATTACTTTTCCGGCAGCATCAGCTCCCAACCGATGCTTATCTTATCCGCATACTGCGCATACTTATGAACATCACCGCCAGCAGGAGGCTCTATGCCCGCCTTATCCCGGTTCACATTCTGTTCGTAGTTAGTCTGCTTGCTTTCTCAATATTTTTCTCATTTTTGATTCACTGCAACTATGCGATCGATTCGTTTCCTATCCTGTCCATCCAGTCTGCCCAGATTGTCGTTCGTTCCGCAAGCTCCTGAAACTTTATCTCATAGCGATTACAATCTTTTCTCTCATCATAATGATAAGTCATATACTCGATTATTTTGTTCGGAAGTATCCCAAGACCATCCACCGCTTCCACACCCTGATATCGTATTGTAACCGGTTCGCACTTATGATACAGACAATGCAACCACAGTTCATGCGTCTGCACATTGGCCTCAAACGTTTTTACCTTGCAATCGTAAAACTCAAAGTCCATATTGTGATATAATTCCCCCATAGCCTCACATGCCGCTCCTTCCTCCTGCGATGAACGCAAGGTACGCGGACTCTCACGCAGCCCGCGGCTTTGACAGTAAAAAAACACCTAACACATGCCATCGGCATGTATTAAGTGCATTCGTCTTAACTAAATATGCAAAAAGGACAGAGTTTGTCTGTCTGTCTGTCTGTCTGTCTGTCTGTCTGTCTGTAAGATTTTACTGTTCTATACATTTTTTGTCAACCCCATCAACTGTCTATAACCCCGAACGCTGTTCTTGCATATGCTTTCGTTCGTTACGCAAATGTGTACTTTGCTACTGTATCACAATTTCCCCCATTTGTATCACAGTGTGTAAAATCCGTATCATTTTGCGTAAAAATTGCGTTGTAACCACTTTTCTAAGTTATCACATTAACGTGAACTATGCAACTATGAATTTTGTTTTTCATCTTCTTTTGATATCAAATATCAGTCCTGTCTTTTTGTGCAATCCGCAACATCACAACATTTTTAGTGGCAAATTCTGTGTCTCTGTGGTAGACTAAAAAGAGATAGAACGTGCCGCAAAGGACGCACGGATTGCCGAGTTTCCGGTATGATATGGAGAAACAGATAAGTACTATTCTGCAAAAGGAGGAACCGTATATGCGAATCGCTATTTGTGATGACGACGAACTCAGCCGTTCCATGCTCATTTCCCATCTGGAGCGATATATCACGGCACATGCTGAGCAGGAGATATCTTATACTGCTTTTTCCGGTTCGGAGGAGCTTATCTTTTCCTTAGATACACAGCATGACTTTGACGTGTATATCCTTGATATCCTGATGCCCGGAACCAACGGGATTGATATTGGTATCACGCTCCGGCGCCGGAACTACGACGGTATTATCATCTTTTTGACCTCCACCCAGAACTATGCCGTTGACTCCTACGATGCTAAGGCCTCTGCATACCTGCTCAAGCCCATCGAGCAGTCCAAGTTGTTTGCTTCTTTGGAAGCTGCCTATGCAGCCACGATTGCAAAGGCGAAAGACAGCATCATCATCAAAACAAAATCCGGTCATCTGCGCCTGCCGATGGACAACATCTTATATGCAGAGTCCAGTCACCGGGTTATCGTTTATCATCTGCTCACCGGTGAAACACAGGAGAGTACAACACTGCGTGTTCCTTTTGCCCAAGCGATGCAGACGTTGCTCGCAGACAACCGTTTTGCGCTCTGCGCACAGGGGCTCGTAGTCAATCTCAGCCATATAACCCAGATTGCGAACGATGAAGTTCTTTTTACGGGACAGCAACGTGCGTATTTTAATAAAAAGACCTGTCTCACGCTTCGCTCCCTCTGGACGGAGTATTGGGCGAACAATAAAAAATAGTACACAACCTCTTTTTCTCTCTTTTCGCTGTCAAATTCCAAGTTGTATTTTTGTGCACTTCGCTGATTTTTTCATCCTATCATCTACAGCAAACCCGCTGAAATCCTGTGTTTTCTCCTTTTGACTTTACCCTGTTCCCGGAACATCCCGAGTTTGTAGCAGACTATAAAATGATGAATATCAATCCCGAACATCGACATTTTTTTAGTGACAAGTTCCGTATCTCTGTGGTAGACTTAACGCAGATAGAACGTGCCACAGAAGAAGATAAACAATACGATATCGACCTTTGGGCACGTGTCTTGACAGCAACCACATGGGAGGAGATCGATATGTTGGCTAAGGACAACGAATACTTAAGAGAAACGTCGAACGCGATGTATGAATTAGATCAAGACCGTCTAATCCGTCAGCAGTGTCAGGCGCGAGAAGATTTCCTTTACTGGGAACGGATGAAAGAGAACCGGACAAAGCGGATGGAGGCAACGATTGCAGAGCAGGAAACCGTAATTGAAAATCAAAAGTCGAAACTTGAGAATCAAAGAATCGAACTTGAGAACCAAAAAGCCGAACTTGCCGCGAAAGATGCTGAACTCGAAAGCCAGCGGGCTGAACTTGAAAAACTTCGCGCGCAGGCAAACTCGCCGAAAAACCGCAACTGAAACAAACAAATGGAGATTCCTCAGCTTTAGAAATCTCCCTTTTTCAATTCATATGACAACAATTCACTTCAATTGCATAACCCACTTGCCCTCTTCGATTACATATTGGAACTCGGTCAATTTATCATCCAGCATCACATCAAGAAGCTCTCTCAAATCATTTACCAAGTTCACCTTCGACAAGTCAGCCTTGTCCACCCAGTGCATCTTACCCTCTTCGGAAGAGCTCAGTTCCCCATCAAACTCCTCTGTATGAAACAAGAACACAATATAGCGTCCCCCTTCAATCGGAAACTGCTTGATGCCGCAAAGCTTCGGATTCCGTATAGTAAGCCCGGTCTCCTCCTTCATCTCACGGATAACGGAATCCACGATAGATTCCCCCGGTTCCACATGTCCTCCGGGCATGGTAAACCCTTTCCAGTCTGCCTTTATCCTGTCCTGCAGCAGATAACGATCTCCTTTATGTATCAGGCAAAGTGTTGTTAACTCTACTTGTTCTGTGCGTCCCATGTTTCCATCCTTTCTGCATCATAAACTCATATAGTCCTTGAATCCTTCGCTTGAGATTTGTCTACGAGCGTTTCCTTTGCTCATAAACAGCCTCACATAATCCATACTTACACAGCAACGATCTTGCAATATCACCATCCGCACCCACATCGGGAACCTCATGGGCATCCGAACCGATTGTAATGTAACGACCACCACAATCCTTATACATCGCCAGCAATTCATCACCCGGCATTGTTTCACTGTGTCCCTTTCGAAGCGAGGAAGTATTGATCTCAATCACCATATCCTTGTCCAAAAGATGCTTGAATATCTCCCTTACCTTCGTTTCCTCATAATAGATTTCCCCATAATAGCGCTTTGGAAAATCAATATGCCCCAGTGCATCAAAGCCACCCTGCTTTACAGTCTTCAGCACCTCTTCCCAGTACAAGGTATAGAACTCCTTTGCAGAGTACTGCTCTCTTACTTTCTGGCAAGGAAACATATCGCCGATCCAGTGAATACTCCCAATGATGTAATCATACGGATACACCGACAATTCCTTCAGTTTGTCCGCATACAGATGCGGCTCTCCAAACTCAATACCCGCAAGTAGCTTCACCCTGCCCTCGTACTTATCCCTTACCTTCCGGTAGTTTTCAAAATACCTGTCCGGCGCATAGTAATTATAGCCGTAATCATTCGGATTCAAGTCCACATGATCCGTAAAACACAAGGTATTAATCCCTTTTGCAAGCGCAGCTTCAGCATACTGTTCCATCTTTGCCTCGGAATCACAGGAAAACTCCGTATGAACGTGTAAATCAATATACATATGTATTTCCTTTCCATCACATTTTCGATACTGTCAACATAAGCGCCATACAGCTCTATTATTAGCACTGCATATCAGCCATATATTCATCTTTCGTAATTGCCAGCTCTAATATTTTCCACTTCTCGCCGAACAATTCACAGATGATATCCTCCGTCTCCACATCGCGGAATCCTGCTGCCTTATAGCAGTAATACGCAGAAGGATTGTTCTCAAATGCACCCAGCGTTACCTTCTCAGCCTTGAAAATTTCAAACGCAAACCGGATTGCAAGTGAAATCATCTCCTTGCCGTAGCCCTTGCCACGCTTACTGTCATCGACGATAACAAAACCCAGACGCAGCACCTTCTTCTCTGCATCCGTATACCGCATAACGAAATGCCCCACAATTCCGCTCTCGTCAAACGCCGTCATCGGATAAAAGTTGTCCTGCTCACAGCAATCCCCGTTGCACTCCACATATTTCTGATTCATATCGGCTTCCGTAATTGGAAACGACTCATACCGGTCAGACGTCCACTTGCGGAACGCAACCTCATCCTTGCACCACGAAATAATCGTCTTCGCATCACTTGTCTTATATGGTCTTAAACGTAACATACTACGTCCCCCTTTCTTTCTATTCGACAAATTGGCAATTATCTAACTGCTTATACCTTGCAAGTCCACATAATCTTCTCTAAGCATACCATAAATATTATAATCGCAATAAACAGAAACCATTTTTCCTTGGCGAACGGTTCCTTCTTTTATAAAACCACATTTTTCCATAACTTTATTTGAAGCAATATTCCTAACATCAACACGCCCATTCAGCCGCTCTATTTCTGTATTTTCAAATATAAACCGTACCACTTCCTTTAAAGCTTCTGTCGTAATTCCCATATTCCAGTACTCAGGATTAATTCTGTATCCTATATCACCCATTCTGGCATTTTGGATATCAAATACTGCAATCATACCTACCACTTTATTGGATTCTTTCAATACAATTCCCCAATCAAAATCCGGAGAAGGTTTTCTTTTTACCCAAGGGCGAGGATCAATAAACATAAGTGCAGGATTTTTCTCTCCCTTACTAGCTTTTCTACCCCAATATGTATAGATTTCATCTCTCCCAAGCCACTCCTTTAAATCAGGCGCATCATTTTCGTTAAGCACACGAATAATCAATCTGTCCGTTTCAAGAATTGGTTTATCTATTTCATAATCTTTTAACATAATATCCTCCGTCAACTTCAAGTTTTCCTTCCCTTAAAAGGACGCCCTTGTTCTTTGCTAAATCAGTCCTCAAAAACAATTTTATGTAGTAGACATCTGTCTCCTTCATCACTAATTATTTCGCCTACACTTTTAAATCCTGCATTCTGATAACATTTTATTGCACGTACGTTTTCAACTTCTGGGTCAATAAAAAGTTCTTTTGCCCACGGATGATTTTGATGAATAATCTGTATCATCTGTTTTAAGGCTTCAGTACCATAACCATTGTTTCTTTCCTTTAGAACTCCAATCCACATATCCAAACCAATCGATTTTTCATCATGTAAAAAATATTGTATAAAACCTATCGGTTCATTGTCCCTTAAAATAAAATATGGAAAAACATCTGTCAAACTCTTCACTCTGGAGCCATATTTTTCAATAATTCGTTCCAGCGGCACATCTGTTTCGTCCTTTTCGTCACACCACACCCATTGTTTCAACTCCGGTTCTAAGAACCAGTTTCTCATTGCCACATAGTCTTCCATTGTATCTTCCATTAGTCTTAATGTTATCATATTTCTTCTCCGTCATATTCAAGTTTGTCGAACTCTATACAATTGTTTATGGGAACATAACAAATGTCAATATTTTATCTTAAAGTCTTGTAAAGATTGCGTGTTTATCGCTATTCTTCCGCATCTTGTAAACCCACTTGCTTCGTCAATGTTCCGCGCTGCAGTGCAATGATTGTTCCGATGACGTTCGAGCAGACGTGTGAACGAACGGGCTAACTGCGTTGCCCGAGACAGAACCGAGTACCGCGAATGCGGTTGATTACGAGTGGTCTGCGAAGCAACGCAAATACAGTGCCCGTGAGTGAGCCGTCCGCGCAGACCCGGCATTGGAATAACATTGCACTGCAACGCGGAACACCCCAAACTCAGCGACCTTACAAGAGGCTGCAAAACATTAGAAAACAACCCGCCACCGGAACATTCCGGCGGCGGGTACAAATTATTTATCTCTTATACTTATCCGATGCAAGCAACTCTTCTACCTGCTTCATCATATCCGTGTACTTCGCAAGCTTCTCGCGCTCTTCCGCAATCTTCGCCTCCGGAGCCTTGCTGATGAAACGCTCGTTCGCAAGCATGCCGTTAACACGCGCAAGCTCTGCAGTCAAACGTTCTTTCTCCTTTGTCAGACGCTCGATTTCCTTCTCGATGTCTACCAGATCATCGAACGGCATATATACGGTCGCATTCGGGATAACTGCGGATACCGCATCCTCTGCGATGCCTGCCTTGTCTGCCTGAACCGTTACCTGAGAAGCACCTGCCAGTGCTGCAAAGAACAGCTTGCTGTTCTCGAAGGTATCACGTACTGCTGCCTCCTCCGATACTACGAATACCGCTGCCTTCTTGCTCGGCGGAACGTTCATCGTCGTTCTTACATTACGGATAGCCTTAACTGCTTCCTTGATACGCTCAATTGCCTCTTCTTCAGCAGCATAATTTCTGCATTCGCAGAAGGTCGGCCACTCGGAAATCATAATGGACTCGTTCTTATCAAGCGTACCCTCTGCCTCCTTCAAGGTGCAGAAAATCTCTTCGGTAATGAACGGCATGTACGGATGCAGGAGCTTGAGTGCATCGGTCAGAACCGTGCGGAGCGTCCAGATTGCTGCCTTCTTGCTGGTAAGGTCATCGCCGTACAGACGCGGCTTAACCATCTCGATATACCAGTCGCAAAACTCTTCCCAGATGAAATCATAAATCTTCTGTGCAGCGATACCCATCTCGAACTTCTCAAGATTTTCGGTTACATCGCGGATAACACCGTTCATCTTGGAGAGAATCCAACGGTCAGCATCAGTCAGAGTGCTCTCGTCAACCTCTGCAATCGCAGCATCTGCGCCCATCTGTTCCATATTCATCATGATGAAACGGCTTGCGTTCCATACCTTGTTGGCAAAATTACGGCTCGCCTCAACACGCTCCCAGTAGAAACGCATATCGTTGCCCGGTGCATTACCGGTAATCAGAGTGAAACGAAGCGCATCTGCACCGTATTTCTCAATAATTTCAAGCGGGTCAATACCGTTGCCGAGCGACTTACTCATCTTACGTCCCTGGGAGTCACGTACCAGACCATGGAACAGAACCGTCTTGAACGGCTTTTCCTTCATCTGCTCAAATCCGGAGAAGATCATACGGATAACCCAGAAGAAGATAATATCATAACCGGTTACCAATACGTCGGTCGGGTAGAAATACTTCAGGTCCTCGGTCATTTCCGGCCAGCCAAGGGTCGAGAACGGCCACAGTGCGGAACTGAACCAGGTATCCAGAGTATCCGGGTCCTGTGTCATGTGCTCATGACCGCACTTCGGACAAACGGTCGGTGCGTCCGCTTCCTTCGCTACAACTACCTCGCCGCACTTATCACAGTAATAAGCCGGGATG
>JAZSIB010000154.1:0-13828 GCA_045533585.1 Lachnospiraceae bacterium
AATAAAAAAGTGGATCTACTCGATGAATGTTTTTCACTTTACATGGATATCATTCATACACGAATTCTACCAGATTTTCTTGTGAAGTAAAAAACACCGAAGCAATTGCTTCAGTGTTTTCTCACTGATATTCAGTTAGCAGCTCGTAGGGGAATCGAACCCCTGTTTCCGCCGTGAGAGGGCGGCGTCTTAACCGCTTGACCAACGAGCCTCGGAACATTTGATACTATACACTATGTTCCGGGAAATTGCAAGTATTTTTTGCAAAATTAGTGAAATTTATTTTAGAAGGTCCAAGATAGACATCTGATTAGACTCCGGAAGGTCACCTAAAAGCCCCAACTGTGCCATCGTATCGGTAATGGTCTGACTGACCTTACAACGGATTCTGAAGTCTTCTCTTGACAGGAAGGGACCATCCTTCACTGCTTCTTCTATCTGCTCCGCCGCTTTGTCACCGAGACCGTTGATGCTGTTTAGCGACGGCATAATCTTATCATCGATTACTTGGAATCTGGTTGCCTTTGCCTTAAAGATATCAATTGGCTGACACTCAATACCGCGTGCATACATCTCGAGAACGATTTTCATATCATCTAAGCTATCCTCTTCCTTCTTCGATAACTTATTTGCAGGATCTTTACTGTTGGCACGTGCCTTTAGCTGCTTCATCTCATTTACAAGAATGTCCTTACCGCGGCACATCGTCGCATAATCCATTGCTTTTGCGCGGATACTGAAATATGCAGCATAATAGGCTTGCGGATAATACACTTTAAAATAAGCAATACGAAATGCCATCATAACGTACGCACAGGCATGTGCTTTTGGGAACATGTACTTAATTTTCTTGCAGGACCAGATGTACCAATCCGGCACATCATGATCAATCATAAGCTGTTCCCACTCTTCGCTTAAGCCCTTGCCCTTACGCACGCTCTCCATGATTTTGAACGCCGTACCACTCTCAATATTCTTACTGATTAAATAGACCATGATTTCATCACGGGTACATACTGCACTGGACAAGGTACACTTATTCTCTTGAATCAGAGTCTGTGCATTGCCAAGCCATACGTCAGTTCCGTGTGACAGACCGGAGATACAGATCATATCCGTAAAACTGGTTGGTTTGGTATCCAGAAGCATCTGAATAACAAACGGAGTCCCAAGCTCCGGAAGTCCCAGACTTCCAAGTGGACAACCATCGATATCCTCCGGTGTGATTCCGAGTGCCTCAGTGCTTGCAAACAGCGACACTACCTTCTTATCGTCCATCGGAATCTCTTTTGCGTCCAGCCCGGTGATATCCTGCAACATACGAATCATGGTCGGATCATCGTGTCCCAGTATATCGAGCTTCAAGAGGTTATGATCAATGGAGTGATAATCAAAGTGTGTTGTAACGGTTGTGGTCGTCATATCGTTTGCCGGACGCTGTACCGGAGTAAACGAATAGATTTCTTCTCCGTGTGGTAATACAATAATACCGCCCGGATGCTGACCGGTCGACTTACGCACACCTTCGCACCCCTTAGCAATACGCTCTATCTCTGCTCCACGCTTTGGAATTCCACGTTCTTCGAAGTATTTCATAACATAACCGTACGCAGTCTTGTCGGCAAGACCGGTAATCGTACCGGCACGGAAGGTATGTCCTTCACCAAACAGAACTTCTGTATAGTCATGTGCCTTACTCTGATATTCGCCCGAGAAGTTAAGGTCAATATCCGGTTCCTTATCGCCGTTGAATCCAAGGAAGGTCTCAAACGGTATGTTGTTACCGTCTTTTGTCAGACGTTCTCCACAGACCGGACACACCGCATCCGGAAGGTCAAAGCCCGAGATGGAGGCATTTGCTTTAATTGTATCCGAATCAAAATCCGAATACTGACACTTTTTGCAATAATAATGCGGAGGTAACGGATTCACCTCAGTAATACCTGCCATGGTCGCAACAAAGGATGAACCAACGGAACCACGGGAGCCAACCAGATAGCCGTCTGCATTCGACTTCCACACTAACTCCTGTGCAATAATATACATTACGGCAAATCCGTTCTTAATAATGGAATTCAACTCATGATCCAGACGTGTCTTTACGATCTCCGGCAACGGGTCACCGTACATAGAGTGTGCCTTTTCATAGCAGATGGTACGAAGCTTTACATCTGAGTTTTCGATAACCGGCGGACATTTGTCCGGACGTACCGGTGAAATCTTCTCAATCATATCTGCAATTAAGTTTGTATTGGTAACAACCACTTCAAACGCCTTTTCCGGTCCAAGATAAGAGAACTCTTCCAGCATCTCGTCCGTTGTATGCAGATATAGCGGTGCCTGATGGTCTGCATCCTTGAAACCTTGTCCTGCCATGATGATTCGACGATATATCTCGTCCTCCGGATTCAGAAAATGTACATCACAGGTTGCAACAACCGGTTTGTTATATTCTTCCCCAAGTGCAACGATCTTACGGTTCAAGTCTTTCAGATCGTCGAAAGACTTAACGTAATAGTCATCATCGTTTATCATGAATTCGTTGTTCCCAAGCGGCTGAATCTCATAATAATCATAGAACTTTGCAAGTCTTCTGATTTCCGCTTCCGGACGCTGGAATACCAGTGCACGGTACAACTCTCCTGCTTCACAGGCAGAACCGATTAACAGCCCTTCACGATTCTGTAAAAACACACTTTTCGGAATACGCGGACGTTTCTGATAATAATCAATATGTGAATATGATACCAGACGGTACAGATTCACACGACCGATATCGTTCTGACACAGAATAACAGCATGATACATCGGCATTGATTTAATTGCCTTGTCCGACATACGTCCGAGTCCGTTCAGCTCATCCAGACAGGTGATATTTTTCTCATAAATCAGCTTCTGCGACGCATTGTAGATATCGAGACAACTCTCCGCTTCTGCCTTAGCCCCCTTGGTCTCCCCCTTCAACTGAAGCTCTTTTGCAATTGCTCCGATACGATAGGACTGAAATTCCGGATAGAGCATACGGCACAGATTCTCAATATCTACATACGCGGGTTCAAACGATAAATGAGCCCGCTTTGCAGCCTGTGTAATAAATCCAATCTCTTCCTGTGGCTGAAATGCCAAGAGGACAGAACCATGAATAAACTGCAAAAACATAGATAACGCTGCTTCCGGCTGCGGTGCATTCATCAGATGATCCTGACGAAGTCCACTGTGCTTGGTCACATCCTCTGATACAACAACACCGGCATCCACATAGGTATGAAAATATTCCTTATTCTCACCATTCAATTTAACTGCAGCATATTCCAGAATCGAGTCTTTCTCAATCGCTGAACCGGAAGTTGTTATGCTGATTGCTGTATAGGATGTGTCAACCGGAATTTTTTCACAATTCACAGTCAATTCTTTGATATCATCTACAAGGTATGCTTCCATACCATAGATAATCTTAAATTCTTCAAACTGCTTTAGCTTCTCCGGGTCATCCTTGAACTTTTTCTTATCCAGCGCATGATTGGCTTCGGTAAAACCTTGCACAACACCATGATCCGTAATTGCTACGGCACGATGCCCCCAGTTAAATGCCGTCTTTACAAGTTCCGCCGGAGGAACAACCGCATCCATATCACTCATCTTTGTATGTGCATGGAGCTCGACACGCTTCATCTGTGCGGTATCCTTACGCTTTACGGTAAAATCTTTTATTGTCTTGATTCCGAATACGGATCCGATCGATATTTCGTGGTCAAACTTATCAAAGGTTGCAACACCCTTCAGCCGGACAAAAGCACCTTTTTGGATATTAGGAGTAACCTCCTCTAATTGTTCTTCTTTCAAGAACAGCTTGACTTTAATCGTATCAGTAAAGTCTGTCAGGCTAAAGGTAAATAGATGTTTCTCAATTTTCAGCTCCCTATCTTCAAAGTCTAGTACCTTTCCCTGAATTACAACATCGCCAATCTCATCCTGAATCTCAGAGATCGGAATACAATTTCCCTCAAAAGACCGTCCAAAAAAGATATCCGGATCATCCGGAAGCTTTTTCTTCTTGAATCTGACCTTATCATATGGAGATTTTTTCACCTCTGCAGTTGCCGTCTTCTTTGCTTCTGCATTAACCGTTTTTTGTGCGTTATCTGATACAGAAAATTTCGCTTCCTGATTGGATGTGATTGTGTCGGCATATGCATTCCCTGACACAAGTTCTCTGTCGTCTACTGTTGTAGTCCGTTGTGTCTGCTCATATTGGTTTGAACTGTATTCCGACGCTTCATACGAAAGTCCACCAACTACAGTTGTAGACTCGTTTTGTGTAGCTTCAATCTTTACATATTCAAGCTCAACGTTCACATCAATACCAAAACGTTCTTTATATGTATTGATAAAATAATTGCGCAGCAAACCGCCATAATGATGATCCAGACTACTGTCTTTTATCTTCAGACACAGTTTATTTCCTTCTGTTTCCACCTTCGAGGATAAATAGACGGTACGGAACACATTCCCTTTTTCTGAAATTTCCTCCAAAAAAGAATTTGCATATTCATGATATAACTCTTCTGCAGTCCTATGGGCATACGAATACTGTTCTATTATTTTTATACTGCCGTCAGCTCGCGGAAATAATGATTGATTCAGTTTATTCTCCAAAGCCTTAATATCACGCCGGTGGATTAACTGTTCATTCTGTATATAGATATTAGCAGCATTAATATGCTGTACAACCTCGATTTTTAACAATTCCGTATTGATAAAAATCGAGGCTAGTTTTTTATCTTCTTCTATTTGACGGAAGCTTTCAATCAGCTTCATACAAATCCAACTCCTTCTTTAACTCATCCAGCAACTTCTCTTCCGGTACCTTACGGATAATCTCACCCTTTTTAATGATTACCCCTTCTCCATTGCCACCGGCAATGCCAAAATCTGCTTCTTTTGCTTCTCCGGGACCGTTTACCGCACATCCCATAACCGCAACTTTTATATCATAATCATAATTCTTAATCAACTCTTCTACCTGTGCAGCCAAGCCTATCAGATCGATTCTGGTTCTCCCGCAGGTCGGACAGGAAACAAGTTCGATTCCGCTTTTTCGTATACCGAGTGTTTTCAGTATCTGCTTTGCAGAATGAATCTCTTGAAGCGGTTCCGCTGTCAATGAAACACGAATCGTATCACCGATCCCCTGATTCAATATCAGAGCAAGACCTACTGCTGATTTGATATTTCCGTTAATTACGGAACCGGATTCCGTAATACCGACATGCAACGGATAATGGCACACCTCTGCAAGTAATTCATGTGCCTTAACCGACATCATAACATCCGAAGACTTGAGACTTACGACTAGATTATCGTATTCTAACTGCTCAATCCGACGGACTTTTTCCATCGCACTCTCTACCATGCCTTCCGCAGTTACATGACCGCCGTACTTTTCGATCATAGTCTTTTCAAGCGAACCACTGTTTACACCGACACGGATTGGAACATCGTATTCTTTTGCTTTATCAATTACTTTTGACAAACGTTCATCCGAACCGATATTGCCCGGATTGATACGAATCTTATCTGCGCCATGCTCAATTGCTGCAATCGCAAGACGATAATCAAAATGAATATCCGCCACCAGAGGAATATGTATTTTCTTTTTAATCTCAGTCAACGCCTCCGCTGCTTCCATCGTAGGAACTGCACAACGGATAATATCACATCCTGCTTCTTCTAATGCACGAATCTGATATACGGTTGACTTTACATCTTCTGTTTTCGTATTGGTCATGGACTGAATCAGGATCGGCAGCCCTCCACCAATCCTGACAGTTCCAATCTGTATTTGTTTTGTGTTTTCTCTCGTATACATAGAACGTTACCCTTTCCGGTAATATCAATGACTCTGCGTAACAAATTTACTCTGTCTGTAAAACAAATCAAACAATTCAATCAAAAGAAAATATTCCGTATATCATTAAAGAATACAAATACCATCAAAAGCATCAGCAATATGATACCGATCATGTGTACCATACCTTCTTTTTCCTTTGCCACCGGCTTTCCTCTGACAACTTCAATAAACATAAACAACAGTCGTCCACCGTCTAATGCCGGAATCGGAAGCAGATTCATCACGCCAAGATTTGCACTTAAAAGCACGCACCAATTCAGCAGATTCAGGATAACATATAACAAACCGTCACTCTTACTTTCTTCCACAACATTACCGATTTCATCTACAATACGGACCGGACCTCCAATCTCATCGGTAGAGACTTTTCCCATAATCATCTGACCAAGACTCTTGATCGTAGATACAATCACGTATTTCACTTCATAAAAGCTATACTTTATTACCCCAAGTATACCGGTTTTTTCACGATAATTGTAGTTATAGGTAAACCCTAATGTATAGCCTTCGGAATCAAAGAGCGGAAGAATCTCTGCCGTGTAAGTCTCGCCATCGCGAAGATATTGCAGCTGCATCGGTTCCTTACCGGGCGGGTTCTGCGCGAGATACTCTGCCAATTCCCCTACATTATCCATCGGTTGCCCATCGACAGCCGTAATAATATCGCCGGCTTGTAATCCTGCTTTTTCCATCGGATATCCTTCGATTACACTGTTGATTATGGCATCTGCCTCCGCATCAGTTGTAGTATAGTAAAAACCCATCATATAGTTTTCAATATATTCCGGGGTATACTCTACCGTATATTCTGTTTTTTCCCCATTTGAATCCGTGCGTTCGTATACAATTGTAATCGGACTTCCGTCCAGTTCCTCATAAATCAGCTCTGTAGCCAATTCACGTCCAAGATGTATCTTCTTGCCGTTAAATTCTTTGATGATATCTCCGGGCTGCAATCCGGCTTGTGTCTTTGCCGGTTGATACTCGTTCACCGACAAAACATATGCAGGGTCATATCCTACAATCCCAATAATAATCAAAGCAAAGAAAAATGCCAGAATGAAGTTGAAAAACGGACCTGCAAAAACAACGGCGATTCTTTCCCATACGGTTTTGTTGTTGAATGCATTCTCATCATCCGGACCAACCATCTCATCTTCACCCATGACACATGCCCCGCCGATGGGTAACAAACGAAGACAGTACTGTGTACCGCCCTTTTCAAAGCCGAACAGTTTCGGCCCCATACCGATGGAAAATTCCCGTACCGTAATACCGCGTGACTTTGCTATAATAAAATGACCAAATTCATGGAAAGCAATTAACACTCCAAGAATCAATAAAGCAATTATAATATTCATACTCTGTCTCTTCTTTATCCTTAATACGCTATCATATCTAGAATATTATCCATACAATTGAACTATTCCCATGATAACACTGTCTAATCACATCTGTTCTTCCAAAAAGCGATATGTTTCCTGTTCCGTATCAAGAATCTCTTCAAGATTCGGATTCTTAATCATAACAATATGCTCCATCGCCTGTTCAATCATTCTTGTAATATCAAAATAAGAGATTTTATGGTCGAGGAACTTCGCAACCGCGTATTCATTCGCCGCATTGTAGACCGTCGGCATATTCCCTCCACGCTTTAGTGCATGATATGCTAACGGAAGCCCACGGAAGGTATCCGTATCCGGTCTCTCGAAGGTCATCTGAGCAAGTTGAAAGAAATCAACCCGTTTTGTATCAAGCGAATCCCGATCCGGATACAATAATGCATATTGTATCGGAAGTTTCATGTCCGGAACACCCATCTGCCCAATGATACCGCCATCATTGAACTGTACCGCCGAATGCAATATACTTTGTGGCTGAATCAGAACTTCGATCTGCTCCGGTTCCACATCAAACAACCACTTTGCCTCCATTACCTCAAGACCTTTATTTACCAAAGTAGAGGAATCAATGGTAATTTTCTTTCCCATGAACCAGTTCGGATGCTTCAATGCGTCTTCTGCGGTAACCTGCATCAATTCCTCACGTTTTTTTCCACGGAACGGACCACCGGAGGCGGTCAGAAGTATTTTCTCAATCTTTGCTCCGGGTTCACCGCGAAGTGACTGAAAAATGGCAGAATGTTCACTGTCAACAGGAAGGAGCTTCACGCCGTGTTCCTTTACCAGCGGCATAATTATATGCCCAGCTGTAACTAAAGTTTCTTTGTTAGCCAGTGCAATATCTTTTCCGGCTTTGATGGCCTCTATCGTCGGCTGAATTCCGATCATACCAACCACAGACATCAGCACAATATCAACTGTAGTTTCTGTTACACATTCAAACAGACCTTCCATACCGCTGACAATCTTTGTACTACAGTCCGCAACCTTTGTTTTCAGTATTTCTGCTTTTTCCTTATTGTATACACACGCAATCTTAGGAGAAAACTCACGAATCTGCTTTTCCAGTTCCACTATGCCGGTATCCACTGCCAGTGCAGTCACTGATAATTGTTCCCGTTTTTCCCGAATAATTTCAATTGTCTGCCTGCCAATCGAACCGGTTGAACCGATTACTGCTACATGTTTCATACTATTCACCAATCTAATGTACTTTTCACACTACTCTAATTCTAACGATATGTTATATCATATCTTACTTTTGTGATATTACTGTGATAACTACGTCCGATTATCCTAAAAAGTGCAACAAAGCATAGCAAAGCGGCGCCGCATAGATAACACTATCAAAACGGTCCAGAATCCCACCATGTCCCGGAATCAGCGTTCCGTAATCCTTGATATTATTCTGTCGCTTGATACCCGACGCTGCCAAATCACCTATCTGAGAAATCACAGAGCAGGCTGCACCAACGATAGGATACACAATCTGCGGATTAAAACTTCCCGGTATCTGATTTTTGAATATAGTTGCATAAATAAACCCAATCAATGCTGCGCCCAAAATACCACCAAAACAGCCCTCAACTGACTTTTTCGGACTTAATACCGGTGCCAGCTTATGCTTTCCGAGTGTCATACCGGTCAGATACGCAAAAGTATCAGAGCCCCATGAACCGATAAAAATCAACCATACGGAGTAAGCTCCACCTTCCATACAGCGAAGATGATATATGTAAGATATCATGATTGCCACATAAAACACTCCGATAACCGCAATTGCAATCTGCTTATAATCATACTTTGGATAACGGATTACATACCATATCATCAGGACAAGCACCTGTGCAAGCACAATCAGGATGCGATAATCTGCCTTATCAAATAACACACAGTCATAAATCCCTACTGCCGTAAGATATGAGATAACAGCGGGACCAGTCTTTTCCATGCCATATACCTTATACAACTCATACATGCCAATAAGCGAAACTGCCAACAATAGTCCGAACAGCACATTGCCCCCCAGTACCATTGCTGTTATCATAATCGCCATAAGCAAAATTCCACTTCTAAGTCTAACCCAGAACATTATTTTAGTCCTCCGAACTTGCGCTCTCTGCTGTTGTAAAAATCAATTGCTTTCTCTAAGTCTTCTTTTGAAAAATCGGGCCAAAGCACCTCCGGGAAGTAAAACTCGCTGTAGGAGAGCTGCCACAATAAAAAATTTGAGATTCTTTGCTCTGCACTGGTTCGAATCAGCAAATCAGGATCCGGTATACCGGCGGTATCCAGATGATTTGCAATCACTTCATCCGTAATCTCATCTACAGTGAGTTCACCGGCACTTACCTTTTCCGTAACCTTTTTTACAGCACGCACAATCTCATCACGCCCGCCGTAGTTGATAGCAACCTGAAAGTGAAGTCCTGTATTATCCTTCGAAGCCTCCTCAAGAGCCTGAATACTCTCCTGTATATCAGTAGCAAGCCGTGTCTTATCGCCGATAATGCGAACACGCATATTATTTTTTGTACTGATTTTGATACAGTCCTTCATATAGCTGCGAAGCAGATTCATCAAAGCATCTACTTCTTCCTGCGGTCTGGACCAGTTCTCCGTTGAGAAAGCATAGACCGTAAGATACTTTACGCCCATCTTATAGGCATCTTCACATACTCTCTCAACAGCCTTACTTCCTTGCGCGTGCCCCATATTGCGTGGCATGTGACGTTTTTTTGCCCATCTGCCGTTGCCATCCAGAATAATCGCTATATGTTGCGGAATCTTCTTATTTTCTTCCATGCCGTCTCATACCTTTCATGAATTAAAAAATCTTGAAAAAAGAACGCAGTTCGTAAAATCTCCCTGCGTTCCATCTTCCTTATGAAACTCATACAGCATTCGACAAAAATTATACTGTCATTACTTCCTTGGACTTATCGTCTGTCATCTTATCAATGTCAGCAACAAACTTATCTGTCATCTTCTGAATCTCATCCTCTACCTGAGCCTGAACATCTTCAGAGATTTCATTTGCCTTCTGAGCCTTCTTGATTGCATCGTTTGCATCTCTTCTGATGTTACGGATAGCAACCTTAGCTGCTTCGCCTTTCTTCTTGATATCCTTAACAAGTTCCTTACGACGCTCTTCTGTAAGCTCCGGGAACACCAGACGAATTACCTTACCATCATTGCTCGGAGTAAGACCAAGATCAGAAGCAAGAATCGCCTTCTCAATCTCCTTAATCATCTTTGCTTCCCACGGCTGAATCTGGATAACACGTGCTTCCGGTACGGAGATGTTAGCTACCGACTGGAACGGGGACGGCTGTCCGTAATAATCAACACGCAGCTTATCAAGCAGGTGCGGATTTGCTCTTCCTGCACGAATGGAAGCATATTCTTCAGCAAGGTTTGCTTTTGTTTTGTTCATCTTCTCTTCAAACGGTTTTACTCTCTCGTTCATAGTCTCCTCCTTCATATCAGTTGCATCCGGTTGACCGTAGCGCGATATGTTTATTTTTATATTTATTCTATAGCTTCATAATTAGTCAGCAGTAAGCAATGTACCGGTACAATCACCAAAACAATTGTTATAAATGCTGTTCTCCTCTTCTAAAGCAAAAATCAACGCCGGCATCTTATTCTCTCTGCAGAGAATCGATGCGGTATGATCAAAGACCTTAAGGTCATCATCAATTAACTTCTTATAACTGATCCGGTCATACTTTACAGCATTCGGATTTGTCTTTGGATCACTATCATACACGCCGTCTACGGCTCGAGCCATCAGAATCACGTCACACTCTAATTCGATGGAACGAAGCGCGGTCGGGGTATCTGTTGAAAAGTACGGATGCCCACTGCCACCGGCAAGAAATACAACCTTACCATTTTTCAAATCAGCGACTGCTTTGTCTTTAGAAAACAGCTCACTCATCGTGCCGCATGCAAACGGTGTATAGATAGAAGTCTGCATCCCTACATAACGGAATATCTCAGATACATAGATACAGTTCATAACCGTAGCAAGCATACCAATCTGGTCAGCCTTCGGACGGTCAATCGTCTCACTGCTTCTGCCGCGCCAATAATTACCGCCACCAATAACGATAGCAACTTCTACACCGGCATCTACAACCTTCTTAACCTGTTCCGCTACTTTGATACAGGTTGCTTCATCAAAACCGAACTTTTTTTCACCGGCAAGCGCTTCACCGCTTAACTTTAGCAATACTCTCTTATAATTTGCCATGTTAATTACCCTGCCTTTCAAGCATCTGCAAACTTTGAGCCGCAGGCACAAATTTGCGTGTGAAAAATCTATTTTTCACACTGCCTTCTTATTCGAATACATTATCAATATCAAGAGATGCATAAGAAGTAAGGGAACAGAAGCCTTCCAGAACTGCACCGTTGTTCATCTGAATAGACTTAGCCTTTACATTACCCTTGATGATTGCGGTAGAATCAATCACAACCGGTCCGTTAATATCAATCTCACCCTTAACAGCACCTGCGATAACAGCGGAATTACCGGAAACATCACCAACCACTACAGTACCCAGGCCAATCTTTACACTGCCTTCACTGGTAAGATTACCTTCCAGACGATCGGTATTAATATAAATCTCAGATGCCATAGCATTTCCTACTACAGTACCGGAAATGGATAACTTGCCAAGACACTCAATATCACCGTTGATAGTTCCCATAACATCCAGGGAACAATCAGAGATAATACTACCGTTAATTGTAGTACCCTTAGTAATTACAGTTACAGCATTCTTATCTTCCTGCTTTAATTCCGGTCTGGACTGCTTCGGCTGCTCTACTACCGTTTCTTCATTGTTTTCAAAAACAGCATCCAAAAGTTCTGCATCCACAGACTCATCCAACTCATCCTGCTCCATAACAGGCTCATCAATCATTACATCGTTTTCTGCTTCCACAGACAAAACAATATCATCATTTGTCTCATTATTCTCTACAACAGGTTCATCTTTGAATTCCTTAAAAATGCTCATGACATAACCTCCTCTTAAGTCATAAAATACTAAATATATAATATACAAGAAAACCGTGTTTGTAAAGTAAAACTCATAAAATTAAATCCTAATTATACAGTAAATCTCATTGCTGAAACTACCTTTGAATAATATCTTACATCCTAAAATCCGGAATCGGAGCTGATTCTTCTATTGCTTTTTTTGCCAATTGGTCTGCTCTCTCGTTATAACGGTTTCCGGTATGCGCAGCAATCTTCTTGAAACGGATATTTATATTGCTTTTCCATTGTTGCATCGCGGTTGCATATTTCTTTGTAAGCTCGGTCTTTGCCTTCCAGACACCGCTTGCCCACTTCTCAATTCCTTCATAATCATAGCATAGTAATATATCATCATACCCATGCGACATCGCCCACTTAACGGCAAACATGGCTCCTAACATCTCGCCGGTCACATTACGCAGCGCTGCAGACGCTTCGTTGTCCCCGCTTCCACAATATTCTAATGGTTCTCTGTCCGGTTGCAATATCACACAACCGAAGCCGTAACGACCTACCGATACTTCAAAGCTTCCGTCTACAAAAGCTGTCAGTCCCTGATAGCTCTCGGTTTCCGCAACACCGTTCAGAAAGTTCTCCGCTTCCTGTCGTTCTGCAAATCCCTTACAATGTCCACCCTGCTCCTGCAATATACGACTGCAAACTTCCCATGAATCATAGATTCCCGGAGCATTGCCATCTACCACGGCATAATACTTCTTTTTTGCCATAACCACCTCAACACAAGCACAACCAAATTAACAACTGTTCTTATTCTATCATTCTAATAAAAATAATAAAAGACTAAATCTACATCATTTCAAATGAACTCATATATAAATCACTCTTTTTTCGGCTCTATAACACATAAAAATCCCGGTATTACTAAATGTAACACCGGGACTCAACCTATATCTTATTCCATCTCACTATATGCATCTTTATCTACAATCATGATGCAGTCTCTATGAAGTAACAATGCTGTTGCCGGTACCTTCGGAGTAATCGGGCCGGTCAGAATCTCTTTCACAATCGGAGCTTTGCTCTTGCCGCTTACAATAATCAGCACCTTTGCGGCACTCATAATCGTTCCGATGCCCATCGTATATGCTTCCTTCGGAACTTCATCAATCGAAGCAAAGTAAATGCTGTTCGCATTAATGGTACTCTCGGTAAGCTTCACACAATGTGTTCCCTTCGTATAGTACTCAGCAGGCTCGTTAAAACCGATGTGTCCGTTATGTCCAAGACCGAGCAACTGCAGGTCAATTCCGCCGGTAGCTTCGATTACCTTGTCATAGTCACTGCATGCCTTTGCACTGTCAGCAATCGTACCGTCCGGAACAAAGGTCTTCTCTGCCTTTACATTTACATGGTCGAACAGGTTCGACTGCATAAAGTAACGGTAACTCTGGTCGTTCTTCGGATCAAGCCCCTTGTATTCATCAAGGTTTACTGTAGTAA
>JAZSIB010000232.1:0-3425 GCA_045533585.1 Lachnospiraceae bacterium
GAACGGCGATATGGTTGGCCACACCGGCAGCATGGAAGCTACCATCGTTGGTGTAGAAGCAGTTGACCTCGGTCTTGCACGTCTTAAGAAGGTATGTGACGAATACGGCGTTACCCTCTTAATCACCGCTGACCACGGTAATGCAGACGAAATGCTTGAGAAGAACAAGAAGAGTGAAGTACAGGCTCGTACCGCTCACTCCCTGAATCAGGTTCCGTTCATCATCTACGATGCAAACAACACCTACGTAATCAAGGACGGCGAATACGGTCTTGCAAATGTTGCTCCTACCGTTGCAGCTATCTTCGGACTTAAGGCTCCGGAGTGCTGGGAAGCAAGCATGATCTAATCCGAAAAAGAAATGATTCTTCACGACCCCGACTTTTCAGACCGTCGGGGTCGTTTTTTTGCCCTTTTTCCCTCGAATCAACCATCTGTTGAGCGATTATTCTCCGTTTGGTTGAGAAAAACACCCCAAAAACAACTATTAAGCTGTTCACTTCTGTTTTTTGGGATGTTATAGTAATGACATAAACAACAGTGCACTGAATGCTCCAAACAAACAGAAAGGATATAAATATTATGGAAACTATGACATTAGGAAGAAGAATTGCTCAGCTTAGAAAAGAAAAAGAATTAAAGCAGGATGACCTTGCGCAGATGTTAGACGTCAGTGCACAAGCAGTCAGCAAATGGGAAAATGACCAGACCTGCCCCGACATCAGCCTGCTGCCGCGTCTGGCAAGCATCTTAGGCGTATCCGTTGACGAACTGCTTTCCGGCAAAGCAGAACCGGCAGTCCGCATTCTCCCGGAAGCACAGAGAAAGGACATCAACGATATGATGCTCCGTATCATGGTAGACTCTACAGACGGCGACAAAGTCCGCGTGAACCTTCCCCTCGCTCTGCTTCAGCTTGCCCTTGATACCGGCATGGTACTGCCGCAGATATCCGGAAACGATGCTCTGCAGAACATCGACCTTCATCAGGTAATGGAGCTTGTCCGCCACGGTGCTATCGGTAATCTTGTAGAAGTAGAATCCGCAGACGGCGACACCGTTCGAATCTTTGTAGAATAAGTAAGCTGAAATAATCATTCTCAAAACACTGTTCGCAAAGTAAGGGGAAACCATGAAAATACAAATCAAAGACTCTGAAAATCATAAGTTCTGTTTTCCGATTCCGACCGGTGCGGTTTTCGGCCACATCACTGCAGCTATTCTGCCCCGCGCCCTGCAGGACAAGGGGGTAACGATTACCAAAAAGCAAGCCTATCAGTTCATCCGGGAACTGCGCCGTTATAAGAAGCGCCATCCCGACTGGGTTCTGGTGGACGTTGAAAGTTCAGACGGAGAAACGGTAAAAATTACGGTATAATTCATTTACATTTCTTTATTATTTATAGACAAATTTACACAAAACCGCCCCCAAATCGTCAGAGTATCCATCTAACAACTGGGAGGCGGTTTCGTCTTAATGAATTGTTATGTCTGCACAAAGAATTCTATCCCCAATATTGCAGGGTTATAAATCACTTCTCCCGCTTCGCATTCTTGCGGTTCTCATTAATCACGATTCCCCACAAAGCGGTAACACCTAATATCCCTATACCGAGCCACAGACCATCACTTCGCAGGAAACTATCTGCCGGCAGCTTCGGAAACAGGATGCTTCCAAGTACAATGCACAGCGCAAACATTACTGTTCCCACAAACGTAACGATACACTTGCGTCTTACCACTAATTTCTTCTCAACCTCTGCATAATCCGCAACTTTTTTCAAGGTCTCACTTGTCTCTTTTTCCATAGTCTCACTTTTCCTTTCCCCGTCAATCACTTCTTTGATATCGACCTCATAAAACTCAGCCAGTTCGACCAAAATACCCAGTTCCGGCATCGTATTTCCGTTTTCCCAACGGGATACACTCCGGGAAGATACCCCGAACTTCTCTGCCAGTTCTTCCTGGGTCAGGCCCTTTTCTTTTCGTAAGTCTCTCAGAAAAGCTCCTATTTTCATCTGATCAATCATTTTGCGTTCTCCTTTCAAGGTCTATCATCACAGAAAAGGCAAAAGAAAACCACGTCACAAAGTGAGAAGTGACGTGTTTTCACCGGACATTTCTGTCGTATTACTCTTTTTCAATGATTTTATTTATGAAATCCCGTAATCGTAACCTCGGCGACGCGATTCTCCAGCTCGTCCTTCACCTCGACACGATAATAGCAGGTCGAGCGACCGTTCTTCACACAGAATGCTTCCGCAATCAGACGCTCGCCCTTTGCCACACCGACATATGCGATATTCGAGCTAAGCGATACCGTGCGCATCTCTTCATGGTTATTTGCAACCGCAAATGCAAAGTCCGCAAGTACAAACGGCACACCACCCATCAGACCGCCCATGGCGTTCTTGTGCCGATTGCTTATCGTCAGGCTGCATCTTGCATACCCGTCGCGGAATTCCTCTATACCCATACCGTTCTCCGTTGCAAAACGGTCATGGCTGAATATCTCTCTTACTTCCTCTAATGTTTTCATCTTCAAAAACAAGTCCTTTCTTTCACCCTCAAGCATTACAGCTTTCACTCGATTTACCGTGAACTACATCTGAAAGGATTTACGCGGAAACAAACCCGAATCCGAATCCGGTTCTCCTCCCACATAAAGGTGCGATGTATCTCCGAGACACCGTACACGAAATGCCGCATTGCCCGGTTCTCTCTCCTCAGAATTCAGGATGGTTACCGAAGTCGGTGCCACGAAAAATCCCTGCCACAGCAGTAGCGGTGAGATTCCGGTAAGGTACCCAACCAACAGGAACTGCACACCCAGATGACAGAAGATAACAACCGTCTTATCACTGCCCGGCTCTGCCTTATAATATCCGTCCTGTCTAAAATACCCATATTTCTCTAAGAACGCATCAAAGTTCTTCGTCACCCACTCGTATTTCTCCGGTACCGCCCCGCTCTTCATCAAGTCGGTCTTGTACCACTCATCTTTGTCATAAAGCCCCGGAATGGTTGTCCACTTCGCCGGCATAAAATCCCACGAAATCCGCTTCTTTCCTGTCCACGGATCGTCCACCGGATGATAAAACTCCTGCATCCATTCTAAAACTTCCGGTGTTATCTGCTTGTCCCTAAGCGCAATCTCTGCCGTGCGTCTTGCACGTCCGAGCGGCGAAGTAAAATACTCCGCATCCTCTACTTTATTCACACGTACACGCAGTAACTCCGCCTCACGCACTCCCTTCTCTGTTAGAGAATCAATCGTGTAGTCTGGGTCGCCGTGCCTGATAAATACGATGTTCATATTATTCCTCCGATTTGAGAACGTTTTGGTTCTGGGAAGCACGCAACAGAAACTTGCAAATACAATTCCCGCTGTTGTATCAGAGCAATTTTGTGACGTCCTCTGCACA
>JAZSIB010000125.1:0-5203 GCA_045533585.1 Lachnospiraceae bacterium
CGGCACCTTTCTGTTACGGTCTACACGCACATAGAACACATCGTTGGAGTCAGTCTCATACTCCAGCCATGCACCACGGTTCGGAATAACGGTAGATGCATACAGCTTCTTACCGATCTTGTCATGAGAAATTTCGTAATAAATACCGGGAGAACGCACCAACTGGCTTACGATAACACGTTCAGCACCGTTGATTACAAACGTACCCGTTTCTGTCATAATCGGGAAATCACCCATGAAGATATCATGCTGGTTGATTTCTCCGGTTTCTTTATTGTGAAGACGTACCTTCACCTTAATAGGAGCGGCATATGTCGCGTCACGTTCCTTACATTCTTCGATGGAATACTTAACGTCATCCATGCAAAGCTGGTAATCAACGAACTCCAGGCTCAGATGTCCACTGTAATCCTCAATCGGAGAAATATCGGTGAACACTTCACGAAGTCCTTCTGTCAGAAACCACTGATAGGAATCTTTCTGAACTTCAATGAGATTTGGCATTCCCAACACTTCTTTTTGCTTTGAGTAGCTCATCCTGACGCCTTTACCGACCTTGACCGGACGTATTCTGTTCTTCTCCATTGACGTTTCACTCCTTGTTCATAATTTGTAGACCCGGCAACCATTTTCACGCAGCAAAACCACAAGATAGCAGACTCTTATTAAAAAAATACGGTCTATCTTGTGTGTCTTTCAAAAATTGGCGAAAATTCTGTTGCATTTCATGGAAAATATGCTATAATTAGTTTGATAGGCATATGAAACCATGATAACGTACATTACATATTATCACACGCAAGTCAAGCTGTCAATCCTAAAATTGGCAGCTTTTTATGTTTTTTTATTTATTTAATTTTTTCATCCGATTCGGTCAATTCTGTTCTTTTTTCAACCGGAAATCGATATCATATTCTCAGACAGTTCATGTATCTGCCGGGTTCCCCGCATTACCGTCTCAACATTATCCCGGTAAAGATTCATCGTTCCTGCGATCTCCTGCACGGCTGCGCGGTTGTCCTCCGAGCCGTTGCTCATAACGCTTACTCTTGTCTTTAAGGTCTCGAAAATTGCGTTTACATCATTGATGTTTGCATTCTGCTCTGAAATATCTCCATACAGGGTTCCGAACTGATTTGTCAGCTCTGCAAAGCTTCCTCTCAGATCCGACAGTTTTGTCAGCGAACCTTCCACGGAACGCATACTGTCAGAAAGCAGACCGCTCGTCCGGTCAATCTGCTTCTGCATGGTAAATACAGCATCTGCAACCTCATCCGAGCACTCTGAACTATTCACGGCGAGCTCACGGATATTACTTGCAACCACGGAAAATCCGGCACCTGCCTTACCTGCTCTTCTTGCTTCTACCGAAGCATTTACCGCAAGCAGACCTGTATTGGAAGAAATCTTATGTATCTGTTCGGTAGATGTACTGATTTTCCGCATCTGTTCACTCAGAAGCTCAAACACCTCTTCCGTTTCTCGGATTACGGTTTTTACTTCTTCAATCTGGCTGCTCATCTCTTCCAGATGTGTCCGGTTCGACGAAAGTGTTGATTCAAAACTCTGTACTGTCGTATTCAATGCCCCAATCTGATTCTCTGTAATCTGCAGCCTCTGCTGTACATTTTCACAGCAGTTCGAAACCTCCTGCGCTTCGTTTACTATATTCACGGAACCACTCATAAGTTCATTGGTGCTCTTTGCCAAAGTCACGTTAGCATCCCGCAGCATATTCATCTTATCCGCAGATTCTTCAACACTATATTTTAAATCTTTTCCCATGGTACGCATCGAATCCAAAAGTCCTTCTGCTTCCTCTGCACGGTTCTTTCCCAAGCCGATAAATGCATACCCGCGATGGATTACAAGGAAAACCATAACCCCTGCCAGCGTGAAGGTTACCACACACATGATAAACTGGCTCAACACATCCGCTTTTTCCGGATGAATCTGATATTGGAAATACAACAGAATATCTGCAAGAACAATCTGCACTATGGTAATACGCGGATTCAGAAAATGTCCGCTCAATGCAAACGCAGCCAGATACAGCGCATAGTCATCGCTGTAATATTCCCCGCTGTTGAGCGAGATTACAAACACTACAAAAACCAATGCGATGGAAACCAAAAAGCTTCTCACATCCTGCTTTACATGGAATACGCGCAATACAATTAACATTCCCAGCAACGCACCCAGCATAATGCAGATAACCTTTGCTCCGGCTATATCCTTCACCAATAAATCCTTCACCAAAAAAATGCCTGCAACCGCAAAGGTTACTCCAATCATTATCTTATACACGGTTTGTTCACTGATTGGTTCTTTTCTTTTTTTTGGATTTTCTTTTGCCATGTTCCCCTCCATACCTTTCAGGTTCTGTCTTCGAATCTGCAACAGTATCATATGCTACAGTGCCAATACGATTTCATAATAACACCACAAAAACGCATTGTCAATCAAGCTTCTCTGTTTTTGTGGTGTTATTCTCTTTATTTTCGCAATTCTTCCATGCATCTTCTTTTTCTCTGTATCTTCGGGGCAAATTCCGGCTGTCTCCCTCTCAAAAACAAAAAGCGTGCTGCGACGAATCACAACACGCTTTGCTTTTTCTAAGATAATATACCGATAATTACTTAAGGGTAACCTTAGCGCCAACTTCTTCAAGCTTAGTCTTGATATCGTTAGCTTCTTCCTTGGAAGCAGCTTCCTTAATCATCTTCGGAGCGCTGTCTACAAGATCCTTAGCTTCCTTCAGGCCAAGACCGGTGATCTCACGAACAACCTTGATAACCTTAACCTTCTCACCGCCAACTTCGGTAAGTTCAACATCGAAATCGGTCTTCTTTTCTTCTGCTGCACCTGCTGCCGGGCCTGCTGCTGCTACAACAACACCTGCTGCTGCGCTTACGCCAAATTCTTCTTCACATGCCTTTACTAACTCGTTCAGTTCAAGTACGGTCATGCCTTTGATAGCATCGATAAATTCCTGAGTAGTCATAATTTCCTCCATTCTTCCGCTGTTAAGCGGCTTTTCTGATTTCGGCTGCGGTATTTACGCTGCCGTTTGCAATCTGTTGACTGAGATTAAGCTGCCTCTCCGTTCTTCTCTGCAATCTGCTTGATAACACGAGCAAGATTTGCAATCGGAGACTGCAGACTTCCGAGAAGCTTGGAAATAAGTACTTCTCTGGAAGGAATGCTTGCGATTGCCTGAATACCCTTAGCGTCATAGTAAACGCCTTCAACAACGCCTGCCTTGAACTCAAGTGCCGGAGCGTTCTTCATGAACTCAGACAATACTCTTGCAGGAGCAGTAGCATCTTCAATGCCGAATGCAAATGCGGACGGTCCATCCAGATTTACATCGAGCTGTGCGTAATCAGTACCCTCGAATGCACGCTTTGCATAAGTGTTCTTGTAAACCTTATAAACAACGCCTGCCTCTCTGAGTTTCTTACGAAGCTGGGTATCCTGCTCTACGGTAAGTCCGCGGTAGTCTACCACAACAATAGCCTGTGCCTGCTCAGCATAGCCTTTGATTTCGTCAACGATAGGTGCTTTGATTTCAACTTTTGCCATTACTAAAACCTCCTATCATGTTTAATGCCGAAAAAAACTCTGCGATAAAAGCGCAGAGGGAATAAGCATAATGTATACTTCATTACCTCGGCTGGCGCTTGTGCTTACGCCGGTTACACCGGCACCCGCTTTCTTCGGCTGGATACTTTTATATCACGGATTCTGCTTTCTGTCAACAACATTTTTTCAAAACCTGTCAGTTAACACGCAGAAACCGTTATATACCATTTCAGTTTTGTTAATTCTATCCGGAAGCCACGCTCCCGGATAGAATATAACTTCAAAAATTCATACGGTCTGACCGATTAAACCAGCTTAGCGGTGTTGAGCTTTACGCCCGGGCCCATGGTCGGAGCGATGGTTACGCTCTTTAAGTACTGGCCCTTTGCTGCTGCCGGCTTTGCCTTGTTAATTGCACCGATCAATGCTTGGAAGTTGTCTGCGAGCTGCTCCTCGGTAAAGGAAGCCTTGCCCATCGGCACGTGGATAATATTGGTCTTATCCAGACGATATTCAATCTTACCTGCTTTGATGTCTGCTACAGCCTTCGCTACATTCATGGTAACGGTTCCTGCCTTCGGGTTCGGCATAAGGCCCTTCGGTCCGAGTACCCGACCAAGACGACCAACGACGCCCATCATGTCAGGAGTTGCTGCAACAACATCAAACTCAAACCAGTTCTCGTTCTGAATCTTCGGAATGAGCTCATCGCCGCCTACAAAATCAGCACCGGCTGCTTCTGCCTCTGCGAGCTTGTCGCCCTTAGCGAATACGAGAACACGAACAGTCTTACCTGTTCCGTGCGGAAGTACAACCGCACCACGAACCTGCTGGTCAGCGTGACGACCGTCAACGCCCAGACGGATGTGTGCTTCGATGGTCTCATCGAACTTAGCGGTTGCTACCTGCTTAACATACTTTACTGCATCATTTACATCATACTGTACAGACTTGTCAAAAGACTTTACTGCTTCGTTATACTTTTTTCCTCTTTTCATAATAACCTCCTGGTGGTAGTATCGGGAGTTCTCCCTCCCACGTTATTCAACAACAGTTCGACGATTAGTCTTCCTCAACAACGATACCCATGCTGCGTGCGGTACCTGCGATCATGCTGGTCGCGGTCTCAATGTTCGCTGCATTCAAATCCGGCATCTTAAGCTCTGCGATCTTACGTACTTCGGACTTCTTGATCGTAGCAACTTTGGTCTTGTTCGGAACTGCGGAACCACTCTTCAGGTTGCATGCCTTCTTCAGCAATACTGCTGCAGGCGGAGTCTTTGTAATGAAGCTGAAACTCTTATCCTGATATACAGTGATAACTACAGGAATAATCATACCGTCCTGATCAGCTGTTCTTGCGTTAAATTCCTTGGTGAACTGTACAATGTTAACACCATGCTGACCAAGAGCAGGACCTACCGGCGGAGCAGGAGTTGCCTTGCCGGCCGGAATCTGTAACTTGATGTAACCAGTAACTTTCTTTGCCATAATAATTTACCTCCATAATGTGGTGTTATCGGAAGGAACCGGTGCTACGGTACCCGCGCGGTCTTAACCGCTGTCCTCCCACTGACTCGTCTCAATTACTTCTCAAGCTTTACGTCAGAGAAGTTAA
>JAZSIB010000131.1:0-17627 GCA_045533585.1 Lachnospiraceae bacterium
CAATTACGACAGCCCTTTTTTTATTTTATTTGACTAATGCAGTCAACTCACTCTTCAGCTTCGTCATCTTCGCATCTGCATCTTCAAAGCTCGTGCCCTTCACACCGGCATAGAACTTAATCTTCGGTTCCGTACCGGAAGGACGTACACATAGCCATGCATCATTGTCCATATCGAAGTAAAGTACATCGGACTTCGGAAGACCGGTCGTTCCTACTACCTTGCCATCTCTCTTCACAGTGTCCAGCTCGTAGTCACGAACCTCAAGTACCTTGTAATCACCCAGCTTCTCAATCGGATTCTCACGGAAGCTCTGCATGATACCCTTAATCTTCTCAACGCCCTCGAAGCCCTTGAAGGTCATCGTCTCGATGCCCTCACGGAAGTATCCGTATTTCTCATAGATGGCATTCATCTGATCCCAGAGAGACATGCCCTTAGTACGATAGTAAACAGCTGCTTCTGCAAGACACATAACAGCAACAATCGCATCTTTATCTCTTGCATGGGTTCCGACAAGACAGCCGTAGCTCTCTTCGAAACCAAATTCGTAGGTTCCTTCACCCTTCTGCTCAAACAGCTTAATCTGCTCACCGATGTACTTGAAGCCGGTCAGACACTCGATCAGACGCACACCGTAGTACTCTGCAATCTTGTCTGCCATATTGGTCGATACGATGGTCTTAATCAGTGCACCGTCTTTTGCCAGAGTACCAAGTTCCTTCTTCTGGCTCAGGAGATATTCACAAATCAGCATACCGGTCATATTTCCGGTAAATGCAATATAATCATCGCTTTTCTTGCCATATACAAAGAAACCGAGACGATCCGCATCCGGGTCGGTAGCCATAACGATATCTGCCTTCTTCTCTCTTGCAAGCTTCAATGCAAGTGCAAATGCCTTCGCATCTTCCGGGTTCGGATAAGAAACAGTCGGGAAGTTACCGTCCGGTGTCTCCTGCTCTGCTACTACGAATACGTTATTGAAACCGAGCTCCTTTAACACTCTTCTTACCGGCATATTACCGGTGCCGTGAAGCGGTGTGTACACGATGTTAATCTCGTCCGCATGATCCTTAATCATCTGCGGATATACTACCTGCTTCTTCAGTGCTTCCATGTAAAGATCGTCGATTTCTTTTCCGATCACATGATAAAGACCCTTCTCGATTGCCTCTTCACGGCTCATGGTCTTAACAGTATCAAATCCTTCAATCGCATTCACTTCCGCGATAATCTGCTCATCCTTCGGTGCGGTTACCTGTGCGCCGTCTTCCCAATACACCTTGTAACCGTTGTACTCCGCCGGATTATGGCTTGCCGTAACCACGATACCTGCGATACAGTTTAACTCACGCAATGCAAAAGACAGCTCCGGCGTCGGACGAAGCGATTCAAAACGGTATGCTTTGATGCCGTTCGCACAGAGACACAATGCAGCTTCCTCACTAAACTCGATTGACATACGTCTGGAGTCGTAAGCAATTGCTACACCACGGTCTTCACCATGCTCCTTTAAGATAAAGTTTGCAAGTCCTTGTGTTGCCTTACGAACCGTGTATGCATTCATACGGTTTGTGCCTGCGCCAATGATGCCACGAAGACCACCGGTACCAAAGGATAACGAGCGATAGAAACGGTCTTTAATCTCGTTGTCATCCCCTGCAATGTCTGCAAGCTCCTGCTTAGTAGCCGCATCAAAATACGGACTGTCACACCATTCCTTGTAGTTTTCCAAGTAACCCATAACCTACCTCCTGTTTTGTATTTTAACGAATCAGTTCCGGTACAAATTCCACTGCGGAGAAATCGGTAATCCGATTCTTTTCAAGATTCAGGTATTCCAACGTGGTAAGACCTGCCAGCTCTGACACATCCGTCAGAATATTGTACGAAAGATCCAGACGCCGCAATTCGGTAAGTCCGGCAAACACTGACTCCTCTGCAGATGCTGTTTTCTCTTCCGATTCAGTCTCTTCCGGCTGTTCTTCCGGTTTCGTCAGCCATTCCAGATTGTTCGCCCGCAAGGATAATTCTGTCAGTCCCGTATAGGACGAAAGTACCTGTATCTCACTAATAAAGTTATAGGATAAATCAAGCTTTGTCAAGTGTTTCAACTTTGGTAAACTTGTACTATCTGATAAATTATTCCATGACAAATCCAGTTCCTGCAAATTCGTAAACTCACTTAGAAAACTTACATTCGTAAGCTCACATTCACTGAGATTCAACACGGTTATTGTTGCCAAGTCCTCCGGTACCAGTACTCTGTCCGGATTCCCCAACACCTTTCTCACCGCTGCTTCCACCAAAAGATTCTCAAAATACGGTTCCGGCGGCACCTCAGTTGGAACCGGAATCGGCGACGCCGTCGGACTCGGAGTAGCCGTCGGAGTCGCAGACGGGCTTAGTGAATCTGTCGGCGACGGATTTTCCGTTGGTGTTGGCGTCATATTCGGGGTTGGTGTCATATTCGGTGTCGGCGTATGAATATTATTCTGAGCCTGTGTCGGTGTTGGCGTCGAACCGGATACCGGCGCTTCACTCGGCGTCATCGGTACTGTCGGTGCCAACTCAACCTCCGTTGGTGATGGCTGCAAAGTAGGAGTTATCTCTACTCTGCCCTGCTCACCGTCGCATGCGCAAAAAACAAAGCACAGTATGCCTATACTCAAGAAGAATACTATTCTTTTCAATTTCTTCATATTCGAATGTTTCTCCAAGTTCATCCTTCCACTTCTTTCATGCAAAACAGCATCCGCATTACTAACCAACGGATGCCGTCTCATTATACTCTTATCTTCTATGCGCAAGTTCCCTTACGATATCATTCCAGTCTACGTTGCACTCTACCATCAATACCATCAAATGATACAGGAAGTCTGCAACCTCGTACTTGATCTCTTCTTTTTCCGGATTCTTTGCAGCAATCACAATCTCTGTTGCTTCTTCTCCGCATTTCTTCAGAATCTTATCGATTCCCTTATCAAACAGATAGTTCGTATAAGAACCTTCCTTGGGATTCTTCTTACGATCCAGAATGACATCATATACCTCATTGAATACCGCAAGCGGATTCAGGTCTTCCTGTGCGCTTTCCAGCATCTTGTTGAAGAAACAGGAATATGCGCCTGTATGACAAGCACCGCCAATCTGCTTAACCTTCGCAAGGATTGTATCCTTATCACAGTCCGTTGTCAGTTCCTTCACATACTGGAAATGTCCGGAGGTGAGTCCCTTCTCCCATAACTCATTACGGCTGCGGGAATAATACGTCATATGACCACTCTTTAAGGTCGCTTCGAAGGACTCTTCGTTCATATAGGCAAGCTGCAATACCTGCTGGGTACGATAATCCTGAATGATAACCGGAACCAGACCTGCCTCGTTCTTCTTAAGCGATGCAAAATCAATCGCAGACTCCAATACATACATGGGAAGACCGGATTCCTTCAGCATCCGCTTAATCTTCATCATGTCTTTGTCTTCATAGTAATTCGTTGTAACACCTGCAACATTCTCCAGGCTCATCAGTGACTCGATATCATTACGGGTCAGACTGTCACGCACATAGACAGGAAGCTTCGCTGCCGCAATCGCTGCTGTTGTCAGAGCATTGACATCCAGATGCTTTACCAGAATGCCTGCCACACCATTTTCAACACACTGACTTACAAATTCCTCTCCGTAAAATGCCTTGTCGTTATTCTCCTCACTGGCATCTACCTCAAGCAGAAGCTTATCCTTGCCAAAACGGTCCGTAATCTCCTTAATCGCAGCAAAATCCTTCAGTCTGCGATAAGGAATTACCAGATGGGAAGCACCGGTATAAAGAGCCTTCTTCGCATCCTCAAGACGCTTTACGTTGAAGCCGATAATGAGCGGAAGATCAACACTCTGCGCCAACTGTCTCATCAACAGCAGGAACTCTTCGCGCTCTCCTTCGTTCAAGGAATAATTATAGACAAACAACTCATCTGCACCAAAGCGCTCATAGCTCTCTGCCTTCTTCACGATCGACTCTGCCAATTCATTTTCTGCATTGATATATGCAATCAGTTTCTTTTTTTCCATTGCCATTCTCCACACTATATTACTTATCCATCAGTTGTCACGTTTACTGTATCCGTTTTACAAAATCCTGCTTAACGTTTCTCAAAACGTTCTACTGCTTCTCTCAGATTCACGCGCTTCTCATAAAGCGCCTTACCGATAATCGCACCACCCGCATTGATTGCTTCCAGATCCTCTAAGTCTTTCATCGCAGACACGCCACCCGATGCAATAATATCCAATCCGGTTGCTCTTACCATCTCTGCAGTTGCATCAAGGTTCGGTCCCTGCAGCATGCCATCCTTAGCAATATCCGTATAGACAATTGTCTGTACACCGATATCCTTCATCTGAAGGGCAAATTCCACAGCAGAACGGGTGCTGATCTTCTCCCAGCCTTCCACAGCCACATAGCCGTTGCGTGCATCAATTCCAACCACGATATGCTCTGCACCGAAGTTCTGTACCATCTCTTTTACAAAAGCAGGATTTTCCACTGCCTTTGTTCCGATAATTACCCGACTGATGCCCATATTCAGTTTCATCTCCACATCCTGCGGAGTACGGATGCCGCCACCGGTCTGTACCGGAACATTTACACTCTTGATGATGTTACGAATTGCTTCTTCGTTCACCATATGACCTGCAAGTGCACCATCAAGGTCAACCACATGTATGTAAGAAGCGCCACATGCTTCCCATTCCTTCGCTATCTCAGCCGGAATCAGGGAATATACTTCAACATCATTGAATTTCCCTTGTTTTAGGCGTACACACTGTCCGTTTTTAATATCAATTGCGGGATACAATCTCATCTTAATACCAATCCTTTTTACATTTATACAGATTTTAATCCTTATTATTCCAGCGTTCCCTTGGAAGAAAGCTGTCCGATAATACGCGGATCTACCGTCGTTGCCTCATCCAATGCTCTGCCGAATGCCTTAAACATCGCCTCTGCCATGTGATGATTGTTTCCGGCTGCCAGCATACGAAGGTGCAGATTCATACCTGCGCTGTAGGAAACCGCATAGAAGAACTCACGAATCAGCTCAGTATCAAGGTATCCAAGCTTCTCCACCGTAAACTCTGCATCATAACCAAGATACGGTCTGCCACATAGATCAACCGCACAAAGAGCCAAAGTCTCATCCATCGGAATCGTAGAAGAACCGTAACGTTTGATGCCCTTCTTATCACCGATAGCGGTCCGGATTGCCTGCCCAAGCACAATTCCGACATCCTCTGTGGTGTGGTGACCATCAACAAACAGATCCCCTTTTACCTTCAGCTTCAGGTCAAAAAATCCATGCTTTGCAAATCCGCTCAGCATGTGGTCTAAGAAACCGATTCCGGTATCAATCTCATACTTTCCACTGCCGTCCAGATTCAATTCCATTGTAATATCCGTCTCATTTGTCTTACGGGTCAGCTTTGCAATACGGTCCATGCTATGTTACCGCCTTCCTTTTTATCCACGTTTCAAGTCAGTATAACATTTTTATCAATAACTAACAAGTTTTATTTGCCTTCGCCGAAGCGTACCGCGATAGAATTGGCGTGTGCGGTCAGACCTTCATACTCTGCAAACTTCACGATATCATTCCATACCGGCTCCAGTGCCTCACGAGAGTATGCAATGATACTGGACTTCTTGATAAAATCGTCCACGTTCAGCGGAGAGAAAAACTTCGCCGTACCATTGGTCGGTAATACGTGGTTCGGGCCTGCATAATAATCCCCAAGCGGTTCACTCGAATACGCACCAAGGAAAATCGCGCCTGCATTCTTCACCTTTGTCATGGTCTCAAACGGTGCCGCTGTCAGTATCTCCAAGTGTTCGGAAGCAATCTCGTTTACTGCTGCGATTGCCTCGTCCATATCGGAAGCCACCAGAATGTATCCGTAGTTGTCAAGTGACTTCTTGATAATCTCGGTTCTGGATAACGCTTCTGCCAGGCGCTCTGTCTCCACAGATACCTTCTCGGCAAGTTCCTTCGAAGTAGTTACCAGAATAGCAGAAGCCAGTTCGTCGTGTTCTGCCTGGGAAAGCAGGTCTGCCGCTACATAGCGGTAATCTGCCGTCTCATCTGCCAATACAAGAATCTCACTCGGACCTGCGATGGAATCAATACCGACAAATCCATACACTGCCTTCTTGGCAAGTGCAACATAGATATTGCCCGGTCCTACAATCTTATCCACCTTCTTAACGCTCTCTGTACCGTAAGCCAGTGCTGCGATTGCCTGTGCACCGCCGGCCTTGAATACTTCTGTTACGCCGGCTTCCTTCGCTGCAACGAGCGTTGCCGGATATACCTTGCCATCCGGTCCGACCGGAGTCATCATCGTAATACGTTCTACTCCTGCAACTTTCGCCGGAATGATATTCATCAATACAGAAGACGGATATGCCGCCTTGCCACCCGGTACATACACACCAACTGCAGATAACGGAGTTACTCTCTGTCCTAAGATACTTCCGTCAGCTCTGGTATCAATCCAGCTGTTCCGTAGCTGTTTTCTGTGGAACTCTTCGATATTGCCTGCCGCCGTGCGGATGATACGAAGCATATCTTCCGAAATACAACTGTAAGCTTCCGCAATCTCCTCCTCCGTTACACGGAAGGATTCCTTCGTCAGCTTAATCTTATCAAACTTTTCCGTATATTCAAACACTGCAGCATCCTTGCGCGCTTTTACATCTTCCAGGATTGCCTGTACCTTTGCCTCATACTCACCGTAGGAGCTTGGGCTTCTCTTCAACAACTGGGCAGTAATATCATTTTTCGTCTCTTCTGTCAAATTTATAATTCGCATAAAACTCTCCATTCTGAGAACATTCTATTCTCACATTCACCTGACACTGGGTTACTCATATATCTGACAACTATGCATTAATCAGTTCACGCAAACCATTGATTAACTTGGTAATGCGCTCCTGCTCCATCTTCATGCTGACCTGATTCACTACGATACGCGCGGAAAGCGGATAAATCTCTTCTAATACCTCTAATCCGTTCTCACGTAAGGTAGAACCTGTCTCTACGATATCTACAATCACTTCAGAAAGACCGACAATCGGTGCCAGCTCCACAGAGCCGTTCAGCTTGATGATCTCTACTGTCTGATGCTTCTTGTTATAGAAATAATTCTTTGCAATTGCCGGATACTTCGTTGCTACACGAATCCGCTCTCCATGCTTCAAGAGCTCTTCTGCTGACCTCGGACCTGCTACACACATACGGCACTTTCCAAGGTTGAGGTCTAACACCTCGTACAGCTTTCTGCCCTCTTCATCAATCGTGTCTTTTCCTACCACACCGATGTCTGCCGCACCGTACTCTACGAAGGTCGGTACATCCGATGCTTTTGCAAGGAAAAAACGCAACTTCCATTCTTCGTTCTGAAAAATCAACTTACGGGAAGACGGGTCTTTCATCTCTTCACACAGGATTCCCATCTGTTCAAGCAATGCCATCGTCTGCTTCGCAAGTCTTCCCTTCGCTAACGCAATTGTTATATATCTCATATCTGTTCTAGTCTCCATTCCTGTTATTCCCTGCATTTCTCCTACTTACGTACCAGACGGCAGCAGGTACCTTTTTCTCTGAGCTCCTGTGCCTTCTTAACAGCCTCTGCATAACTCAAAGCATCATACTCTACTTCTACACAGCCTGCCTGCTCCTTTACTGCAATTCCCTGACGCATCATTGCAGCCATCAGCTCATCCAGGCAAAGTGCAAAACCGATTGCCGCTGCCTGCTTACCGAACTGTCCTACCAACGAATCATAACGTCCGCCGGTTACAATCGGATTGCCGGTACCGTAGGTATATGCACGGAAAGTAATACCGGTATAGTAATCATACTTACTCAAAGCACCAAGGTCAAATGTAAGATACTTTTCATATCCGTACGCCTTCATACAGTCATACAGATGTTCCAAACGTTCCACCGTCTTCAACGCTCTCTCATTATCGGTAATGCCTTTTACCGTTTCCAGCATCTGAATCGTACCAAAAAGCTCCGGAAGTTTTATCAATGCTTTTCTGGTTGTATCCTTCATCTCTCTTCCTGCAAGAATACCTTCCAGACCGAAGGTGTTCTTCTCTATGATTGCAGCACGAAGCTGTTCTGTCTCATCTTCATTCAGACCCGCTTCCTCTACCAACGCACGGAAGAAATCAGCCTGACCAACTTCTACCTGAAACTCAGTAAGCCCGCTTGCCAGCATACACTCCACGGTAAGTGCAATCATCTCTGCGTCTGCTTCAACCGACGGCTCATTGATTAACTCGGCGCCAATCTGCGTAATCTCCTTCAGCTTACCCTGATAATCATTCTCATTGATAAAGGTGTTAGCGTTATAGCAAAGGCGGATAGCACCTTCCTCTTCTTTATAATATTTTGCAACACAGCGCGCAATCGCCGGTGTCATATCCGGACGAAGTACCAAAGTATTACCGTCTCTGTCAAAGAACTTGTACATATCCTTTGAAGATACTGTTCCGCGCTCTGCAGAAAAAATATCAAAATACTCAAAGGTCGGTGTCTGAATCGCACGGAAACCGTAATGCTTCATACAGGCTGCGATCTCATTCTCAATCAAATTTCTTTTTTCATACTCTACACCGTAAATGTCTCTGACGCCTTCGGGCGTATGTAACAACTGCTTCATAACTGCTTCCTTTCCCGGTTCTCTGCCGCTTCAAAACATAGAAAGACTCTCTTTTCAAATATAGATGTGTATTCGCTTTAATATGTTAAAGTGTTATCATATTATTATATTATCACATTGACCGTATTATAACACACTGAAAAATCCTGTCAAGCATTTTATTTCATGCTCTTTATACTGCACCTTTTCCACTTCCGTCAATATACTAATTAAGAATTCACCCTAAGTAAGGAGTTGTTCATTTTGAAAAAACCAAATTTGCAAAACCAACACTCACGCTGCTTCTCTGCGAAGCACCTGCTCCTGTTCACATTAGTACTCAGTCTGTGCGGGATTCTCATCGGATGCCAAAAAGACTCTGAGTTGACTACTGTCCGTCTGAATGAAGTAGCTCACTCTATCTTCTATGCACCACAGTATGCCGCCATTGAACTGGGATATTTTGAAGAGGAAGGCATTGCGCTTGAGCTGACCAATGGTGCCGGCGCAGACAAAACCATGACCGCGTTACTCTCCGGTGAAGCCGATATCGGCTTTATGGGCTCAGAAGCCTCTATTTACATTTATAATGAAGGAAATACGGATTATGCCGTTAACTTCGCACAATTAACCCAGCGTGCCGGAAACTTCCTCGTTGGACGTACTGCCGAACCGGACTTCAAGTGGACTGACCTGAAAGGAAAGACAGTACTTGGCGGTCGGGCCGGTGGCATGCCACAGATGGTCTTCGAATATATTCTGAAGAAAAACGGCATGGACCCTGCTACTGACCTCACGATTATCCAAAACATCAACTTCGGTCTTACCGCGCAGGCATTCGTTGCAGGCACCGAAGACTATACCGTTGAATTTGAGCCTGGAGCCACCGCTCTTGAGAGCGCCGGGCAGGGAGCCGTTGTCGCTTCGCTTGGCGTGGATAGCGGCAAGGTACCTTATACTGCATATTCTGCACGTAAAAGCTTTATTGAAAAGAATCCCGAACTCATCCAAAGCTTTGTCAACGCCCTGCAAAAAGGCATGGATTATGTAAACTCCCATTCCGCAGAAGAAATTGCAAAGGTCATCCAGCCGCAATTTGCTGAGACCGACCTCGCAACCATCACTACCATCGTAAACCGCTACAAAGCACAGGATACCTGGAAAGAAGACCTGATCTTTGAACAGAGTAGTTTTGAACTGCTGCAGGATATCTTAGACTCTGCCGGAGAACTCAAGGTCAGAACACCTTACGACGCTCTGGTAAATACAGACTTTGCAACAAAAGCCGCCAAATAAACCTTACACCGTAATCCCACAAAGAAAGCTCTGATACAAGCTTATTGTATCGGAGCTTTCTGTTTATCATTCTTTAGCGGTATCCAAGCGTAACCGGATAATCTACTTCTACATATTCTCTTCCCGAAACCGTACTCACGGTAACCGTAATCTGTGCTCCGGCTCTGGTATAATCCAGGAACGTCTGCAGTTCCTCTGTCGTAGTAATGCTTCTACCGTTCACCTTTACTATGATATCACCCGTTTTCAATCCTGCTTCCTCTGCCGGAGATCCCGATACCACTGAGTTAATATACACACCCGTCGGAATACCGAAGCGTAACGAATACGCTGAGGTCACAGTCTGTCCCTGAATTCCCAGATACCCTGCTTCCTTTTCAGAAAGCTCTTCCCGGTTCATCAAATCATTAATAATGGGCACTGCATCTTCAATCGGAATCGCATAACCGATTCCTTCTACCTCTTCCGCAGCATACTTTACTGAATTGATACCGACTACTTCTCCTCTGACATTCAGAAGTGCCCCGCCGCTGTTTCCCGGGTTAATTGCAGCATCCGTCTGTATCAGACTGCGTTCCACATTGTTCACTGTAATCGTTCGTTCGGTTGCGCTGACATATCCTACAGTTGTAGACTGTCCATATCCCAAAGCATTTCCGATTGCAATCGTCATCGCTCCGGTCTGAAGATGATCCGAATCTCCAAGAGTCGCAATACGGATATGTGCTTTCGTCTCTTTGCTTAGCTGTGACAGCTTAACTGACAGCACCGCAAGGTCAGAGTTCACATCGCTTCCCTTCAACTCCGCTTCGTGCTCACTTCCATCATCCAGTGTAACTGAAATTTTTCTCGCATTACTGATAACATGCTCATTCGTTACGATCAACAACTCTTTGCTGCTCTGTCCGATAATAATACCGGAACCTGCACCAACCGATACCTGCTCTGTTCTTCTGCCGAAAATATCTCTACCCGTCTGTATGACTTCAGAACGAATCGAAACAATAAACGGCATTGCATTATCTACTACTGTAGAAACATCGTGAATTGTCGCTGGCGCTGTTGACACTGGCTTGGTCACCACCGCATTCTCTGCTTTTTCATTCTTGTTCTCGGCAGTTTCTACAGCATTGCGTTCTTCATTTATCTGCTTCTGATATTGGATTACAATATTCGCTCCTGCAAGTGTAATGCCCAGAAAAACAGCAATTACAAATGCGATTAATAATTTGCCACCGATTGGCATTTTCTTTTTCATACCTATTCCCTATGTCTTTCCTATATATAAATCTTTAAGATGCAAGTGTACTACATCTTATGTACTATACTATACTTGTTAATTATGTGCAATTTGTGTTTGAAAATATGTTTTTCTGTGAATCGGAAATTTTCTTACATTCTTCCAATTGCAAAATGTGACTTGCGTTCACTTTCGGTCTTAGCTATAATCTAACTATCTGAACGGAAGGACGGATTGCTTGTATGAAGAACAAGATTCCTTATATTATATTATCAGTCATTTTTATCAGCCTTATTGCATTTCTTTTTGTCCTTGCAGCCATGGACAAAATTACAAAACAGAATGACGGAACCGTACTTGGTAATACCGCCGGCAACCTCTATAACGGCGGTCTGTTCTGCGAACAGGATGGCGTGATTTACTTTGCCAATCATAATGATGACAACAGCCTGTATCGTATGGATGCTGCCAGCTGTTCCGGCATTGAAAAACTGCATCATGACCGCGTCTGCTATCTGAATGCCGATGAGAATTATCTATATTATTCCCGTATGAACCATCAACGTGAAGAAGGCTCCGCCAGTATCTTTACTCTCTTTAATACCGGTCTTTACCGCGTGAACCGTAAAAACGGCAAGAACCTTCGCAGCCTCTATCGTAACCCTTGTGGGCTTACTTTATTATACGGAAATGAGCTTTTCTATCAGCATTATGAAGAAGGCAAAGGCTTAAGTCTTCACAAAGTAAGCACTTCCGGTGAAGACAATTCGGAGCTTTTCTCCGAAGCACTGCTTCCTGCCTGCGTAAGTGACGGTTTGTTCTACTATGCAGGAGTGAACAAGGACCACTATCTGCATACCTTGAATCCGGTAACCGGCGAAACCGCTACTCTCTTAGAGCGTAGCACGTATTTTCCGATTATCAGTGAAGGCTACATCTACTTTATGACGCTTGGCGATTACGCCATCCACCGTTATAATCCGACCACCGGCACCAGCGAGAAGCTCATCTCTGAGCCCTGTGCCACCTACAACATCAGTAGCGACGGACGTTACCTCTACTATCAGGTTGACCGCACCGACAACAACCGTATCTGTGTGCTCGATCTGGATACCATGACTTCCACCACGATCCTGGAAGGCAACTTCAGTCAGATTCACGTGACATCCAATTACGTGTTCTTTACCGATTTTATGGAAACTACCGTTTATGCGTATGCAACGGATAACAGTGGTTTATTAAGCATCTTCAATCCTCCGGTTGAGGAATGAGAAAATGATATTCCTATAGAGATTTCAAATATTCTTCTACATTTAAGTACTGAACACCATCTACCTCTGCATAATTTCCTCGATAAATCACATAGCGCCCCGTAATCTCACCATATCTATGCCTTGCCATAGCGCACTTCTCATCATTCTTAATATGACGATACTGTTCCGGAACCTGTTCCTTACTGTACTTCACTTCATAGATTTGGCAAGTGAGTGATTTTGGTTCAAAAACAACCATGTCAAACTCTCCGACTGCAAATTGCAACTTAAACACCTTTTTTTCCGGGTTCGCTACCTTCGTTTCCAGCAAGATAATCTCCTCCATCATTCTTCCACGAATTTCATTCAGCAACCTTTCTAGTATACGTTGCCTTTCTTGAATCGAGAGTTCTTGGAATTTTGCGTCAAGAAGCATATTTTCCACGATTGCATTTGCTTGTGCGTATCGCATCCCCGGTTGCGTGATAACTGTCACTTTTCCTTTTTGATTTACTTCGGGTAAATATTCAAGATCAATTTCCATGATCAAATCCAATAAAGTCAGATACTCCTTAATTTGAATCATGTATCTGTCTTCTATGTCTATGCTCTGCTCTTCTTTGTTAAGAATGTCAAGCATCTGCATAATGCCAAACGTCACCGCATCTAAATCCATATGCTCTTTGATGTTTATCGGATTTTCTGTATCTCTCAGCATATTTGCAGCTGTGACAGAAATGTCATGAGACTTAAAGGTTTTCTCTACAACACTGCGCGTAAAACTATGATTGATATTCTCTACTACGCGGTTGATTACATTGGTCAATTCCCTGCTCTCATACAAATCTAACAGTTGGCGAAAATGTCCTCCATATTGATACATTTTAAGAGAATGCTGGATATTCTTCGCGATTGCAGTATCAATATACTCTTCTGCAGTTTTTGAATTTGAAAAAGTTACATCGGCATTATAGTTAATCCCGCTAAGACTCATCGTTCCACCATAACGGATATATTCATCAATTCCCTTTATTCCTAAAACCTCTTCAAACTCACGGTACGGAATAAATGTGGTATGCAGCATAATACATCTGTCATAAAGCTGTTCCTCCTTAGAAAATGCAAATCCAAGGGAATCTGTTCCGGAGAGAACAATCTTCATTCCGCTACTTGCATAGATATCCGCAAAAACAGCTGCACCTTCGACAAAATCTTCTATCAATGTTACCTCATCTATAAACACATACCTAAATCCTTTTTCTTCCAACAATCTAAGATCTGCGTCCACATCCTCTAAAGTGTTTTTTGACCTTATTTGAATAAATGCAGCCTTACTGAATTCAGCCTCAGACAATTCTGTAAGAATCTGACGTATCATCGTCGTTTTACCGGTTCTTCTGAGTCCATAAATGATAAAAACTTTATCCTGTTGTTCGCCAAAAATGTACTCTCGTAATTCCTTGATACATTCTCTTTTTTTATATTTCCTAATTAAAGCAATCTGTGACTTAAGCGTTCTTCCGGTTCTTACCGTTGTTTTAAATACAAGCTGTTCCTGCTCGCTCGCAGGCTCTTCCACCGGCACTACAAATGCTTTCAATTCCTTTCGCTTTTTTTCGAATGCTTTTCGCTTTTCTATCTGCGCCCTAAGTTCCGGAACTTCTTCAAACCTCAGATAATTTTCAATTCTCTTGCCGTTTTGGTTAATTCTGTGATAGTAGTATTCTTTATCTTTTATTTTCTTCTTTGTGATGCTGCCTTCCGGTAATCGCGCAATCTCTCGCTCAAGCTCTGCGATTTGATTCAGTAATCCTTCTTGTCCCATAAGCAACACCTCCACCATCTTGTTATACCCATGTTATCACCTTTTCTTCTTTTGTCAAGGGTATAACAGATATACTCTTGGGTATGCGTATTTTTTAGACGTAAGACTAAAAGCAGGGACTTTCCATTTCATTGGATGATCCCTGCTTTTCATTACTCGCCTCTTTTTACTTGTAAAAACATCTCTCCTATTTGTCTACTACACCATTTTTCTTAACACTTCTTCTACTACACCATTTACTACACCATTTTTGCATCAAACTACACCAATATGTGATAACTTATGCTAGATTATCTTTCTATATAAAATCATCATAATCCGCATAAACACTGTGTTTCTCACACTTTCATTCCCTTATCTCTCATCACAAACCTGAAAGATGTAGAATTTGAGATAATATGACTCATCCGCTGACCAAAGAATCGGATGATCTGCCGCCTGCGTACGGTACTCCACCTGACGCAGGCGTTTGTGTGCATTCTGTGCCGCCTGACGAATGGTCTCGGTAAAGAGTTCCGGCGTCATAAAATGCGAACAGGAACAAGTCGCAAGGAATCCGCCATCCTTTACCAGCTTCAGACCGCGCAGATTAATCTCACGATATCCCTTCACTGCATTCTTCACAGAATCTCTGGACTTTGTAAATGCCGGAGGATCAAGGATTACAACATCGTACTTCTCGCCCTTCTCAATCAGCTCCGGAAGCAGGTCAAACACATCACAACACCGGAACTTTACCACATCGTCCAAGCCGTTCAGCTTCGCATTCTTGCGCGCCTGCTCTACTCCAAGCTCCGAGATATCAACCCCCAGAACTTCCTTCGCCCCCCCGTATCCGGCATTCAACGCAAATGCACCGGTATGCGTAAAGCAGTCCAGCACCTTCGCACCCTTGCAGATGGAACGGATGGCAACACGGTTATACTTCTGGTCTAAAAAATACCCGGTCTTCTGTCCTTCTGCGATATCAACCAGGAACTTCACATCATTTTCTACAATCTCAATATTCGTATCGAACAGCTCACCGATAAAACCCTTCACCGACTGCATACCTTCCTGCTTTCTTACCTTGGCGTCGCTACGCTCATATACTCCGGTAATCACGATGCCGTCCTCTGCCAGAACCTTCTTCAGAAGCTCAATAATCTGCAGCTTCATCTTATCAATGCCGAGCGCCAGCGACTGGACCGTAAGCACCGTACCATACTTATCAATTACGATACCCGGCAGGAAATCCGCTTCTCCGAACACGATACGGCAGCTCTGCGTATCCACCGTCGCCTTCCGGTATCCCCATGCATCACGCAGTCTCCGCTCAAGAAAAGCATCGTCAATCACTGTGCCCTTCTTACGGGACATCATACGGATACGGATGACCGAATTCCGGTTAATATATCCTACCCCCAAGGGATATCCGTCAAAATCACTGACATCAATGATGTCGCCGTCTTCGAACTCCCCTTCCACCCGGTCAATCTCGTTGTCATAGATCCACAGACCGCCCGCCTTCAGGCTGCGTCCTTTTCCTTTTATCAATACTGCATTTGCACGACTCATTCTTCCACTTCCTTTTTCTTAATAAATACAAACAATTTGCTAAACACATAGTTTAACAGGATTACGATGACTGCCAGAGCAATCTTAATCGGCCAAAACGCCAGCTCCATACAGTCTACCAGCAGATACATCCCGCCGACCTCTACCGCCCATGTAGCAATCCGCCCGGCAGTAAACTTCCATATCTTCTGAAACTCTTTCTTCCAGCCTTCAAATCCCAGCCGGAACACCCAGGTATTATTCGCCACATAAGCAAACGCAACCGCTGCTACCCATGCTACCGAATTTGTAATTACGGTAAAGGTACAGCCGATAATATCGTTCATCAGATACGACACGATAAAATTCACAACCGTCGTCATACCGCCAACAATACCATAAACAATCAATTCCTTTGTGATATATTTTTTTATCAGCCTTTGTATCATCCTGCTATCCTCTATTTCTTTCCAGATTCTTCTCTTACTACTATCGTTCTGCCTTGTTTCACACTCTACTTTTCTCTTTCAAGAACCCAGCTAAAACATACGTTGACAGTATAACAGTGATTGAATTGAAACGCAATCTCTCTTCCCCTAAGTTTCCGCATTTTTTCTACACAAGTATAGACAAGAGAATTTGACACAGCAATATCACATAATGCACTGTTGAAAAGACTGTTTGCAGAAAATGTGTGGCACTTTCACCAGTGTGTAGTGTGAAAATTTTTTCACACAGTAATATGCTGTGCCAAATTCTCAGTTCATTCTGCAAAATGTGGAAACTCAAAAAAGCTTTCTTGACAGTATTTCCAGAAGTGATATACTTAAATTATCAACTTTAGGATATTATTTCAGATTGGAGTTACCGATGAAACATATACTTCGTAATCTCACGGAAGACATTGTAATATCAAAACTGGATACGCTGATTGATCGTCTTGATTGCTGCAAGTGTGACTTATGCCGTCTTGATATTGCATCCTATACCCTCAACCGTTTGCCAAGTAAGTATGTTGCAACTACGCAGGGTGAGTTACTTTCTAAGATTTCGCTGATTGATCATGACTTTACCATCCGTGTTACAACGGAGCTTACCAAAGCCGTCCAGGTAATCAAGGAGCATCCCCGTCATGAGAGTATTGCCTCTGATAAGTTTCCCGAATTTCCTGAGGAAGTAATTGAACCGGATAACTCACTGTTGCCTCCGGGTGCAGAAGACTATTTTACTCCAACTGAATCCCTTGAATAATATATTATCACAAAACAAAAGAGCTCAACCGATAACCTCGATTGAGCTCTTTTTTACTGTTCTGTTATTCCCCACTTGTTATTCTTCTTCAACTCAACATACTCTGCATACGCTTTTTCAAGAATCTGCTTTTCGTTCGTGAATTTTAACATGTGGTACGCTTCATGGTACTTATAGTACCCGGAGTCCGTAAAGAACTCCTCCCTTTGTGGTTTGCTGTAATAGCTGTCAGACATCATAAGGTACCAATGAACATCCTTCATCACTACACTCTGTGCAGTATTGAAGCTATACTGGCTTTTCCCGATATATTTAATAATCGTCGCCGTGGAACCCGTTTCTTCTTTCACTTCGCGAAGAGCAGTGTCCTTGTACTCTTCTCCTTCTTCTACGGTTCCCTTCGGCAATACCCAGCCTTCATACTTGTTCTTGTAATTCTTGTACAACAACAAGATTTTCCCTCTGAATATAACTACACCACCACAGCTCGTTGCTTCTATCATCGCAAAACCTC
>JAZSIB010000171.1:0-3288 GCA_045533585.1 Lachnospiraceae bacterium
TCCAAGCTTCATCAGAGACTTGAAACCACTATCATCTACGTAACCCACGACCAGACCGAGGCTATGACTCTTGGTACCAGAATCGTTGTTATGAAGGATGGTGTTATCCAGCAGGTAGATACTCCTCAGAATCTGTATGACAAGCCGTGCAACCTCTTCGTAGCAGGTTTCATGGGATCTCCGCAGATGAACTTCATCGACAGCCAGGTTGTTCAGGATGGCAACGACATTCTGCTTCAGTTTGGTTCCAACTCCATCAAGGTTCCGGAAGCTAAGGCTAAGAAGCTTGTTGATGGTGGTTATGTAAACAAGACCGTTGTTCTTGGTATCCGTCCTGAGGATGTTAAGGATGAAGAGATGTTCATCAGCAATTCTCCGGAGAGCACTCTTACTTCTACTGTTCGTGTATACGAGCTCCTTGGTGCAGAAGTATTCCTCTATGTACAGATTGATCAGTTTGATATTACCGCACGTGTTAATCCTCGTACTACCGCACGTCCGGGCGATGAGATTAAGATTGCATTTGACCTTTCTAAGTTACATATCTTCGATAAGGAAAGCGAACTTTGCATCGCACACTAATAAGAACTTATCCGGAAGGTGTAGCATTATGCTACACCTTCTTTTTTTACAAAATTTTAGGTTTTACAATTCTGTGTAAAAGTGATAAAATTATTTTGAGTAGGTATAGAAAGGCAGGAGAAGGATATGATTTCAAACCAGATACTTCAGAATACGATTGATGGATTGCGTCAGATTGCCAGAATTGATTTGTGTGTAATGGACACAGAGGGTAAGGTGTTGGCATCTACGATAATGATGGGGGGAGAGTATGAAAGCGCAGTGCTTTCTTTTGTAGATTCTCCTGCAGACAGTCAGGTGTTGCAGGGCTTCCAGTTCTTTAAGGTGTATGATGACCACCAGTTGGAGTATGTGATTCTGGCAAAGGGTGACAGTGATGATGTATATATGGTTGGTAAGCTTGCTGCCTTCCAACTGCAGAATCTTCTGGTAGCTTATAAGGAACGCTACGATAAGGATAACTTTATCAAGAGCCTTTTGATGGACAACCTGCTTCTGGTGGATATGTATAACCGCGCAAAGAAGTTACATATTGAGACCGATATGCGACGTTCTGTCTTTATTATAGAGACAAAGCATGAAAAGGATACCAACGCGTTGGAGACGGTACGTAGCCTTTTTGCGGATAAGAGCAGGGATTTTATCACTGCCGTGGATGAAAAATACATTATTCTGGTAAGAGAATTGAAGTCGAACGAGGATTATGCTGAGCTGAATAAGACGGCACATATCATTGTTGATATGCTGAATACCGAGGCGCTGTCGAAGGTACATGTGGCATACGGTACGATTGTCAATGAGATTAAGGACGTGTCGCGTTCTTATAAGGAAGCAAAGATTGCGCTTGATGTAGGAAAGATATTCTATAGCGGTCGTAATGTAGTAGCGTATAACAACCTTGGCATCGGTCGTCTGATCTATCAGTTGTCGATGCCGCAGTGTAAGATGTTCATCAAGGAGATCTTTGACGGAAAATCTCCGGATGACTTTGATGAGGAGACGATTACGACAATTAACAAGTTCTTCGAGAACAGTCTGAATGTATCGGAGACCTCTCGTCAGCTTTATATTCATCGTAATACCTTGGTATATCGTCTGGATAAGCTGCAAAAAAGTACGAATCTTGACCTTCGTGTATTTGAAGATGCTATCACCTTCAAAATTGCACTTATGGTAGTTAAGTACATGACATACATGGAAAATGCAGAATAATATAAAAGGCTGCCCGGTGGCAGCCTTTGCTTATATATAAATTTTTCTGAAGGAGAATATATGGCGGCGGATTTTGATATTAATAGAGAGATGAGTAAAATAGAAGCCCCGGTAATTTCTTTTGAGCATGTATCAAAGGAATATCAAAAGGGTATTGCGGCAATTGAAGACATCAATATCCGCATCTACAAAGGGGAGTTTGTGTTTATTGTGGGCAGCAGCGGCTCAGGTAAATCTACACTGATCCGGCTGATGCTAAAAGAAATTCTTCCGTCCAAGGGTAAGGTGTTTGTGGCAGGCCGCGAAATTGGCAGACTCCGCAAATTCCAGGTGGGCAAATACCTTCGGAGCATTGGTGTGGTATTTCAGGATTTCCGTCTTTTAAAGGATAGAAACGTATATGATAATGTTGCTTTTGCGCAGCAGGTAGTGGAGGCTCCGGTGCGTCTGATTAAGCGTCAGGTGCCAAAGATGCTTTCGCTGGTTGGTCTGGTGGATAAGGCAAAATCTTTTCCTAATGAGTTATCCGGCGGCCAACAACAAAGAGTTGCATTGGCAAGAGCCTTGGTAAACAATCCGGTGATTCTTTTGGCAGATGAGCCTACCGGAAACTTAGACCCTAAGAATTCCTGGGAAATTATGAGCCTTTTGGAAGATATTAATAAGCGGGGAACTACCGTGGTTGTGGTAACCCATAACCAGGAAATTGTTGATAGAATGCAAAAGAGGGTAATTACCTTGAAAAACGGCAGGGTAATCAGTGACGAAGAAAAGGGAAGGTACCGGTATGCGAAAAATTAGAACATTATTTTATTGCATCGGGCAGGGCATCCGCAGTATTTGGAAGAACAGGGTATATTCCCTGGCTTCTGCGGGAACGATTACCGCTTGTCTGCTGTTGCTTGGCGTATTTTATTTTGTAATTGCAAATTTTAATTATGCGGTGGAATCTGCAGAGTCTTTGGTGGGAATCACGGTGTTTTTTGAAGAAGGAACCACGGAAGATCAGATTTTGGAAACAAAAGAAAAAATCCGCATGAGAGCAGAAGTGGCAGATGTTGTATATATATCTGCAGCCGAGGCTTGGGAAAACTATAAAGCGGAGAGTTTAAATGAAGAGTTGTCAGCTACCTTCGGAAATGATAACCCTTTGGAAGATTCGGCTTCTCTGGAGGTTTCTCTGAGTGATGTGTCCATGCAAAAGCTTTTAGTGCGCCATGTAGAATCTATGGAGTATGTCCGTAAGGTAAATCATTCCGAGTCGATTGCAGAAAGCTTTGACGGAATAAAAACATTACTTTGGATTATTTCCTTCGTTTTAATTGCCATTCTTGTTGCGGTTGCAGTATTTTTAATCCGGACAACAATTTCTACCGGTATTAATGTGCGCAGGGAAGAAATTTCTATTATGAGTATTATTGGTGCAACGGACTTTTTTATCCGTGCACCGTTTGTAGTGGAGGGAGCAATTATCGGTATTCTGGGATCCATTCT
>JAZSIB010000057.1:0-6025 GCA_045533585.1 Lachnospiraceae bacterium
ACTCTACAGGAGCAGTACGAGAAGGAGCTTACCTCGCTAAATGTCACTTTGCCGGTGCTCGACCCGATTCCAACGCTAGGTTTTAGGGAAGCACAGCTTAAGCTGGCAGAAGCGCGGAAGCAGGAGGTAAAGGACTGGGAAGACTTTGAACCGGAAGAGGAGAAGTTACTGTGCGAGTTGATTTTCAAGGAAACGGGAAGCGAATTTGTCTTTGTGACCCACTATCCAAGCAGTAAGCGCCCGTTCTACGCAATGGAAAGCGCAGAAAATCCGGAAGAGACGGAGAGCTTTGACCTGTTATTCCGTGGACTTGAGATTACGACCGGCGGACAGCGCATTCATTCATATGAAGAGCAATTGTCTAAGATGGAACGTAAGGGTATGAATGCAGAGCTGTTTGAAAGCTATCTGATGATGCACAAACACGGCATGCCGCCGCACGGGGGACTTGGTCTCGGATTGGAACGGTTTACGGCGAAGTTACTTGGATTTGAGAACGTAAGGTACGCGACGTTATTCCCGAGGGATATCAACCGGTTGGTGCCGTAAAGGGGTTCCGGCTCAAAGATTTTCAGCCGCTTTCGTTATGCGATGCGGCTGGTGGTTCTTCAAAATGATTGAAATTAATCCCCAATTTGAGGAAACATTATAAAATTATAAAAATAATGCAGTTTCTTACCGGATTTTAGCGGATGTCTTGAACGACATCCGCTTTTTATATAAAATGGAAACAGATGAAATCGGTTTGTTGGTACGGAGCGCGCGATGCGCGAACCGTGCAACAAAAAATAAATGAGCGGAGGTAATTGGAATGTTTTGCGGCAAGAACGATAAGATTCGGGTGTATGCGTTTGCTGATGAAGCGAACGGAATGATTGATCACCAGATTGAGGCGATGAAGAGGAACAATCTGAACGGTCTTGAAATCAGAAATGTCGATGGAACCAATGTTTCGGACATTACGTTAGAGAAGGCAAAGGAAGTAAAAAATAAACTTGATGCGGCAGGACTTGTGACATGGTCCATCGGTTCACCAATCGGAAAGATTGGAATTACCGATGCATTTGCTCCGCATCTTGACAAATTGAAGCATACGCTTGAGGTGGCGGACTGCCTCGGAGCAAAGAATATCCGCCTGTTCTCTTTCTATCTGCCGCGAGAGGCAAAAGTAGAGGATTACAAAGAAGAAGTGATTGACCGCATGGGACAGTTTTTGGAGGCTGCGAAGGGAAGCAATATCGATCTTTGTCATGAGAACGAGAAGGGCATCTACGGCGACATTCCGGAGCGTTGCCTTGAACTTCATAAAGCACTTCCGGGGTTAAAGGGCATCTTTGACTTTGCCAATTATGTACAATGTGATGTAGATACGCTTCCGGGTTGGGAACTTTTGAAAGATTACATAAAGTACCTTCATATTAAGGATGCAGTGTTTGGTGGCAAGGTCGTTCCTGCCGGTAAGGGCGACGGCAATGTTGCAAAGCTGGTGCAGGCATTTATCGCGCAGGGCGGTCTGGATATGACCATCGAGCCGCATCTTACCGTATTTGACGGCTTGCGCAAATTGGAGCGTGCCGGTGAGGAAAGTGCAGTGGAAGAGTACGCATATGCTTCTGCGGATGAAGCGTTTGATGTGGCTTGCAGTGCGTTAAGAGATATCTTATGATTCTCAGAATCAGAACGGAGGAAAAGATGGGTAAGGTAAAACTTGGTATTATCGGAATCGGTAACATGGGTACGAACCATGCAAAGAGTATAGTGAGTGGAAAATGTCCGGATATTCAACTCTGTGCAGTGGCGGACATTAACCCGGAACGCCTTGTCTGGGCAAAGGAACAGTTCAAAGATGAAGTGGTGTGCTTCGATGATGCACTTGAGATGTTGGACAGCGGATTGATTGATGCCTGCCTGATTGCAGTGCCGCATTATGACCACTGCAGATTTGCAATTGAGTGCATCAAGCGCGGAATCCATGTTATGGTAGAGAAACCGGCAGGTGTTTACACCAAGCAGGTGCGCGAGATGAATGCGGAAGCAGAGAAACATCCGGAAGTGGTGTTCGGCATGATGTTCAATCAGCGTACGAACTGCGTATATCGCAAGCTCCGCGAACTGGTGCAGTCCGGCAATTATGGCAATATCAGAAGAACCAACTGGATTATCACGGACTGGTATCGTCCACAGTGTTATTATGATTCGGGCAATTGGCGTGCAACATGGTCAGGCGAAGGTGGTGGTGTGCTCCTGAACCAGTGTCCGCATCAGCTTGACCTCTGGCAGTGGATCTGCGGCATGCCGGTGAAAGTGCAGTCACATCTGCATTATGGAAAATGGCATGACATCGAGGTAGAAGATGATGTAACCACCTATGTGGAGTACGAGAACGGCGCAACCGGCGTATTCATTACGACCACCGGTGATGCACATGGAACCAATCGTTTTGAGATACAGATGGACCGGGCAAAGTTTATCGTAGAGCACAACAAGTTAATCATGGAAGAGTACGAGATGACTGAACAGGAATTCTCAAAGACCAATACTTCGGCGTTTGCAACTGTGAAGAGTGAGTACATCGAAGTGGAGACCGATGGAAAGAACGAGCAGCATGTCGGTGTTCTGAATGCGTGGGCGGATGCGATTCTGAACGGTGGTGATCTGGTTGCACACGGAAGCGAAGGTATCAACGGACTGATGCTTTCCAATGCAATGCATCTTTCCGCATTCCTGGGCAAAGAAGTAGCACTTCCGATTGATGAAGATCTGTATTATAATGAGTTGATGAAGCGTGTTGCGACCTCCCGTAGAAAAGAGGGAGTGAAAGCGGTATTTGCAGATACATCAGATAGTTACAATGGAAACAGATAATAATTGTATGCGGGGGAGTTTATGAAAAGGACAAAGCGAGTTATAGCGTGCAGTGTTTTCGTGGTGTTGTTCACGGCCATTGCGGTGCTGTCCTACATCGAGATGCCAAAGTCTGTTGAGAATGAGAATGCCAATATCATTCTCTACGGAGAAGGCCATGGCATGAAGGAATTCTATGATGTAGAGTTTACTGCATGGAAGGAATTCTATGAGCAGGAAGGCATGCGGGATTTGTTCGTGGAGTTGCCGTATTATACGGCAGAATTCCTGAATCTTTGGATGCAGGAAGAGGATGATGTGATATTGGAGCAGTTTTTTGAGGACATGAAAGGAACTGCTTCTGCAACGACGGATTATCTTGACTTTTTTCGCCGGATTAAGAAAGAGTGCCCGGATACCGTGTTTTACGGTACGGATGTCGGACATCAGTATGATACAACCGGTATGCGGTATCTGGAGTATCTGGACGAACATGCCCCGGATGAGAAGATAAAGTATAATCTTGCGGTGGAGAATATCTTACAGGGTCAGGAGTGGTATCAGCGGCAGGAACCGGTGGACTGGGCATGGCGCGAGGAGAAGATGATTGAGAATTTTATCCGTACCTATGACAGCATCGGACAGAAAAAGATTATGGGGATTTACGGTGGAGCTCACATTGATCAGAGCGACCCTGAGATTATGGCAGGTGCGATAAAAGAACACTACGGGGATACGGTCAGCAGCATTTATGTTTATAGTAAGCATATGTCGGAACGGTCGTATCAGTTTGGTTTCTCCTATATCGGATTGCTTTTTGTAGTTATGCTGCTTGTACCGAATATCTGCTGGGCATGCTTTCAGAAGAAAGCATATAACAGGAAGAAAATCGAGTGTGTGGCAGCGGAACGGAATACCGGTTCCGAAAGTACGGAAATAATGGATGAAGTGAAGCTGCAACAGGCGGAGCAAATGGAAGCAATCAAGGAAAGTAAGATCCTTCAATTATTGGAACGTATCGGTCAGGTAGCGGTAATTGGCATTTCCTTGATATTCACGGATTTTAATCCGATAGTTTATGTTGGTGCAACCTGGACTTTGATACCGAACCGGGTCTACTATCTGGTATTTGCTTTTATGCTGATGATACTGTATGAATTGTATTGGGTAAGCTATTTTTGCAGCAAGAGAACAACAGAAGATATGTATGCCGATTTCTTAGGCATACCGCTTGCGGGTGCTGTTCTGCCGGTATTGGCATTTGCTGTTCTTGCAGTGTATGGTGGGAATCTGTTCCTATTGGCTGCAACGATGATGCTTGGAATTGGGCACATCGGGATTCATTGGGGGTATTATAAGCGATTTTGTACGCCCCAATATAGGTAATGGAAATTGTGAAGGTATTGAAATGGAGGAAATATGGACAACGAACGAATCCAAAAACAATTTGAATTTATCCGCGAGATTGATAAGGAAAAGATGATTAAGCGGCAGAATTATCTCTCAGATGGTGTAACAAGAGAGAATGACGCAGAACATGCCTGGCATATGGCGATTATGGCAATTCTGCTCAGTGAGTACTCGAACGAACCGATTGATGTGCTGAAAACTGTTACGATGATACTGGCACACGACCTGGTCGAGATTAAGGCAGGAGATACCTTTGCATATGACGAGCAGGCTAAGCTTTCCCAAAGAGAAAGAGAACTGGAGGCGGCAGATTATATTTTCTCGATGCTGCCGGAAGATCAGGGAAAGAAGCTCAGAGCGCTGTGGGACGAGTTCGAAGAAGGCGAGACTCCGGAAGCGAGATTTGCCAATGCGATGGACCGCACACAGCCATTGGTTTTGCATGCTGCAAACGAAGGGAAGATGTGGGCGGAAAAAGGTGTGAATCTAACGCAGATTACGAATCGTGTATCTAAGGTTGCGAAAGGTTCGGAAGCGTTGCATAAGTTTGCTTACGAAAACTTTATAGTACCGAATGTTGCGAGCGGTAAGATAATACAATGAATATAACGCTGAATGCGTTGGCTTAACCGTGATAAATTATTGCGTTTATAGTATATGAACCGTATAATGATAATTATCAAATAATAGTGAGGATATTATCTATGGCCAGAGTTTCTACCAAAGAAAATAAAAATATATATCATAAAACCAGAGAAGCTCTGCAACTTACCAGAGAAGAGGCTTCGGACTTACTGGAGAGCATTTCCCCGGAAAGAATCGAAAAGATTGAGAATGAACGTTCTCTCCCACATCCGGACGAAGTGCTGGTTATGGCAGAGAAATACAAACAACCCAATCTTTGCAACTATTACTGTGCGAACCAGTGTCCAATCGGACAGCAGTATGTGCCGGAGATAAAAATCAAAGATCTTTCACAGATTGTTTTGGAGATGCTTGCATCCCTGAATTCAATGACCAAGCAGAAGGAGCGTTTTATCGAGATTACGGTAGACGGTAAAATCTCAGGAGACGAGTTGGAAGACTTTATTTTTATCCAAGAGGAATTAGAGCGAATCTCCATCGCGGTGGAGACCTTACAGCTCTGGTCTGAGCGGATGCTGGCAACCGGCGTAATCGATGCAGAACAGTATCGTGCACTGAAAAACAGGAAAGAGTAGTTATCTTTCTGTGAGGAGAAAAATAAGTCTATTATTTTGCTGAAATAGTAATTTATTTTTGTAGCGTGATAAAGTATAATATGATATATAAAACTTGAGAAGGAAGGGTAGAGTATGGAAAAAATACTTATTGCTGCTGCGGTGGTCGTTGGATTGCTGCTCGTGATTGTTCTGATGGGGTATGTTAAGTCTCCGCCGGATACTGCGTACATGATTTCCGGTTTTCGTAAACCGCGAATTCTGATTGGTAAAGCGGGTATCCGTATTCCGTTCCTTGAGAGACTTGATAAGTTGTCTCTTAAGATGTTTTCGGTTGATGTTAAGACGACAGATTTTGTTCCGAATGCCGAGTACATTAACGTGAAGGTAGACGCGACCGTAAAGATTCGCATTGGTCAGAGTCAGGAGATGATGGCGCTTGCTTCAAAGTTCTTCTTGAATGAAAGTGAACAGATGATTATCAGCCGTGTGCAGGATACCTTGGAAGGTAATATGCGTGAAATCGTAGGTCAGATGCGTTTGGAAGAGATGGTAACTGACCGTAAGGCGTT
>JAZSIB010000126.1:0-15363 GCA_045533585.1 Lachnospiraceae bacterium
TGGAAGCATCCTTATCGCCCTGGGTATCTCCCAAAAATACCGTCGCGTACAGTTGCCATCGGTCAATCATATTGCGGATATTCGCTGCTTTTAGTTCACCGGTATCACCCGGACACAGATGATCGTCAATCAGATAACCGAACTTATGCCCCTCTAAGAACGCCTCTATATATCCTGCCCTGCAGTTACTTACGATAAACAACTTGAAACCGCGTTCTTTCAATGCCTTCAAGGTTCCCTCGATATCACCGAGCAGCTCGCCCCTGTGCTCAATCAGGTACGGGCACTGCTCTCTTACGCAGATTTCCATTACAGAAAGTGCTTTCTCAAACGGTACCGAAGTAAACATACCCCTTGCAATATCCTCAAGTGGAAGTCCGTAAAAGGTCTTCAGCCTCGGTCCGGTAATCTCATCGGTAATCTCCGGATACCGGGATGCAACATCCTTCCACACCACCGCTGCCGGCTCTGTGGAATCCCACAAGGTTCCGTCCAAGTCAAATATAATTGCGTCTGTCTTTAACATATAACTCTCCATTTCAAACGTTGTTTTGCTCCCGTATTCCATGCGTTTCCTGCTCACATACATAATACACTCAAAACAAAGTTTCAAACAATCATACCATACAAAAAAACTCTTTTCAACTTTTTCTTCGTAACTGCATACATTGTAATAATACACCATCCCCGGAGAACTTATGCTTGACACCTTTCTGCAACCCGCTGCTGTCACCCGCCTCTTACATCTCCTGCAGGCGGCACAGCCTTTTCTTACTCCGAGCTGGAACCGGCTTGCAGATATGTGTATCCGGCTGTTAAACATCAGCGAACTGCTCTTTAACCCACGCAGGACGGATATTTCCCGACTGCTACATGATGTCCGAGGCTGTACTCCGTCTAACGATATGAATGCTCTGCTCTGTGCTATCCGCCCCTTCTGCTCAGAAGAAGAACTGCAGATGTTACAGATGTATGAGCAGTTTCAGCAGATGAAAAAAGCAATGGAGATGTGGCAGATGTTCTCTGACCTGATGCCGGATGCCGACGCTGCCTCCGGTGCAACATCACCTTTCGATAACCTTGCCGGACTGTTCCGTTCAAGTGCCGGCAGTAACGAGTTCGGCAACCGATTCTCCGGTTTTACGAACTCCCGGTCTGCCACACCGGAAGCAAAAAACGCTGACGAAGCGGCAAGTACAACCGACAACTCCGACTCAGAATCCGTCACTGAAGCAGAGCAGAATACCAATCCTCTGCTTGCCTTCCTGTCGCCGGAGCAACTTGCTCTCTATAACAACATTCTTGCAGACTGAAGCGGCATGACTATTATTTTAATACAGAAAGGAACACTTTATGAACCTCAATGTCTTAACCAACCACCCTATCTATCAGAAAATGCAACCGGAAAAACAAAAACTCCTTCAGGAATGCGTCCGCCTTACCGGGGGAGACTCACATTCCGAAGGAGTTAGTTTTGATAAAATGTTACCGATTATGCTTGCCATGCACCAGAAGATGAAAAAGCAAGGGGTAAATTTCACTGCAGAAGAGCGCGATGTCTTAATTGATGTTCTCAGTGCTGAGCTCTCACCTTCCGAACGCGCCCGTATGGAAATGATGAGGAAAATGATGCGTTAGTTATGCCTCGTTCTTCTCGTCTTTCTTCCACGCAACAATCACAGCCCCCAGCGTAATCGCTGATATACTTCCGAGTAACAACAGCAACCCACTGTTATGGTCGTCACCGGTCTGCGGTGTCTTATCCTTCTCACCGGCCGCACTGTGTACATCATGCGCCACCTGTGTAGGTACCGGAATATCAGTAGGAGCCTTGGTCGGTGCCTTCGTAGGTGCTTTGGTCGGTGCCTTCGTCGGTGCTTTGGTTGGCGCCTTCGTAGGTGCTTTGGTCGGTGCTTTGGTCGGTGCCTTCGTCGGTGTTGCCTCCTCTTCCTCATCCTCTGATTCCGGTGCTACACCATTTAAGATAAATCCATATACTGCATTATTCGTCACCGTGAACTTCGCACAGATAATATCATCTACGGATACCAGTTCAAAGGAAGGATAACTCAGCTTGCCTAAAGAGTTCACACTTGCCACCTTCAGGAAATTGGTCTGAAGATACGGCTCATCCTCCTCGTCGTACTGATAAAGATTATCTGAAATCGGTACTATTACCTCGACATCCGAGTCAGAGGATTCATAATAATCCGACTCCTCTTCATCGTACTCGTACAATCTCACGTCCATCGCAAAGTTACGGTTCTGTTCCGGCTTGACACCCGCAGAGTTCATCGCCTTGTGGAGCTTGTTCATCGAATCCACATCATCAATCATCGTAAGGATGTATTGTTCCGGATCCAGACTGGTCTTCGTAAGCTTTGCCGCAATATAAGTAGATTCCCAGATGCCCTCCGGCACTTCATCTACCCAGAGCGAATATACATCATAATCAATTTCCATCTCTTTAATCGCAGCTTTTGCAGCTATCGTATTGATACTTCCGAACAGAAGTACAACTGCCAACAAAATAAGTGGTATTTTTCGTTTCATAAGCTCTTCATACCTTTCCGGCATCATTTTTTCTTTCTTGCCAAAACAACAAGTCGTCCATCCGTAATCTCTTTGTCACAGGTGGAAAGTGTCAGCAACTGGTCCCCATACTGTGCTTCGTTTCCGGTATCGTAATAGGCAAGACGCTGTACGGTCGAGATGAAGCTGTCAAACTCCTCCTGCGTCTCTGCCTGAATAAAATTATAATAACGGAATGCTACCTCATCCACATAAGCGACTCTGGACTGGAATACCGCTACGATCTCATACTCGCCACGCTCGTGAATCGTGTCAAAGTATATCGTCTGATGTTCCCGGAAGAACTCATAATCCTTATAGTCCTTCAAGCCTGCAAACATTGCGCCACTGTTCATGCTATGTCCATATACCAGAAAATTGGTCGTTGGCTTATTGATATCACAACGTGCATCCAAAAACGGTAATCCGTTTACATCCTCATCACCGTCAAAATCGCGATGCAGATAGTATTCCATATTTTCTTTGGTCTGCATTACCGGATAATTTATCTTGGTATCCGGTATACGAATCCAGCCAATCAGATCTTCGTTTTTCTCATATAAGTCACTGTATTCCGGAAGTATTGCTCCCTGCTTTCCTGCCGGCTGCCTTGCACTGTCACTTAAGACCAGCTCATCCGTACCTGCCATAGCAACACGTTCCATCACCGGTTCTTCCGGCTTGTTCTGTGCTCTCTCTACCGGCTGTAACACACTGTTCTGCAAGGACTCTATCTTCTTTTCACTTGCGTAGCTCTTGATACGATAGGAAACCTCATCCGTTACACAATATCCAAGAAGCAGTAGCGACATAATTCCTGCCAGTGCAAGCAGGGCACGCTTCTGCTCACGTTTGTGCTGCTTCACACCCGCGGTTTCTTCTTTCTTTTTTGCTGTCTCTGCTGTTCTTTTCTTACTTACAGCATCGTTCTTCCTGACGCTGCTGTTCTTTTTACCATGCTTTTCTTTTTTATCCTTACTTCTTACATACGGGTTTGCATAAGGATCACGTCCTGCATAATTCTCTGCATAATTAATATTTCTCACCGAACGGTCACGCATCGGTCTGCGCCCCGGTATCACTTCGTTCTCATCATATACAAAATCCTCATACCGGTCATGCACTTCTCCGTCGCTCTCTATGATGCGAATCGAATCTGCCAATCTAGCCTTCCTGCTTTCTTCATAAGCACGAATCCTCTCTTCTTCCTCTTCCGTTGCATGATAGCCGTTTCTCCGGATACCGGCTCCTACACCACGGTCGGACGGACGGGTTTTCCGCAACAAATCGCGGACAAATGCTTTTCCCACTTCCGTTTCAAAATAAAAAGGCTGGTTCTTCAGCTGCCGAAACAAAGCTGCCGCTTCCGCCGGATTATTCAAATCCGTCTGTTTTCTCAACAGCTCAATCCGGCCTGCATCACGCAACCCAGCCATATATTCTGCTTTCGAGTAAAACTCTACTGTTCCGATTCTCATATTGTTCCCCCGGTCTATGCTATCAATTACTTTTCCTGTTTCAGCATCTTGCTCATTGTTGCCCCAACAACCACAAGCTGTTGTACTCTATAATTGATATCGGTATTTTGGGAGAAAACTTAACAGTATTTTTTTATTTTACACAGAAGTACTTCCAAACCCTCCGTTTCGCGTACTCACGGTCTCATCATCCATCGTGATTCCGAATTCCGTGAACACGCCCTGTGCAAACGCATCTCCTGCCTTAATCCGCAGTTCTTTTCCGTCCCGGGAGTCGTTAGTAATCTTTATCTGGATATGACCTTCATTATCCGAGCCGTAATAATCGCTGTCAATCACACCCACCGTATTGGCAAGCTGCATACGGTACTTGAATCCGAGCCCGCTGCGCGGATACAACATCAACACCCAGCCCTCCTCCATATATGCCCGGATGCCGGTCGGAATCTTCACTGACTCACCCGGCTGCAGACACACATCACAGGTGGAGAAAAAATCATATCCTGCTGAACCTGCAGTAGCACGTCGCGGAAGCTGAATTCCGTTATAAACTGTTTCTGTGTCCGCTTGTTCTTGTGCACATCCCCCATTCGGCTCTTCCTCAGTTTTACCGTTCTTCACGGTGAGAGTTTCACGCAACTCTTTATAGCATTTTTCAAACTCCGCAAAACTCACTTTTTCAAACTTAGCGATTCTTCTCACTTCATTCCCCGCCTTTCCGCACTAATTCCACTTTTTGTTGTAATTCCAACTGCTTCTTCCGCATAAAACTTGCGAGAACAGAAGGTTCTGTTCCCGCAAATCAATCCGAATTCTGCTTACTCAACAATTGCTTTCACACAACCGGCTTATAACTCCTTTAAAAATGCCAAGTAGCCGTTCTTTGTCTCGACAATATCCACCTTGCTTGCAACCTCCCACGGCGCATGCATGTTGTGAAGTGCAACACCACTGTCAATCACCTGCATGTTAAACTTCGCCATGATATAAGCAATCGTTCCGCCGCCGCCCTGGTCAACCTTTCCAAGTTCAGCAAACTGATAGGATACCCCGTGCTTGTCCAACGCGTTGCGAAGCTGTGCAATATATTCCGGATTCGCATCGTTACAGCCGGACTTTCCACGGGAACCGGTGTACTTGTTAAAGACGATACCTCTGCCGAAATATGCGCAGTTCTTCTTCTCCATTACGGAAGGGAAGTTCGGGTCATACGCAGCACTTACATCCGACGAAAGCATATGGGAATTCTGCAATGCTCTGCGAAGACCAAGCTCCGAGAACTGACCCATACGATCCATCAATTCTGCTACTGCATTTTCAAAGAAAGCAGACGACATACCGGTTGCACCCACGCTGCCAATCTCTTCTTTGTCTACCAGAATGCAACCTGCAGTACGGTCAGTCTCCTTCATCTCAAACAATGCAGTCATGGAAGTGTATGCGCAGATACGGTCATCATGCCCGTAGCCGATTACCATACTACGGTCAAGACCATAGTCTCTTGCCTTACCTGCCGTCACTACTTCCAGTTCTGCCGAAGTAAAGTCGTCCTCTTCAAAATCATATTTTTCTTTCAAAAGCTTCAGAATATTGGCCTTAACCGCTTCTTTTTCTTCCTTATCAAGCGGCATGCTTCCGAACAATACGTTCAGATCCTCACCTTCAATCACACGTGCAGCTTTTTTGTCCATCTGGTCTGCTGCCAAGTGAATCAGCAGGTCGGAAATGCCTACTACCGGGTCCTTCTCATCTTCGCCGATTACTACGTTTATCCGGGTTCCGTCTTTCTTAACCACTACACCGTGAATTGCAAGCGGAATCGTTACCCACTGATACTTCTTCACACCGCCATAATAATGTGTCTCAAGCATCGCAAGTTCACTGTCTTCATAAAGCGGATTCTGTTTCAAGTCAAGACGCGGAGAATCAATGTGTGCTCCGAGAAGCTTCATACCCTTTTCCAACGGCTCCTTACCGATTAAGAACAGAAGTACGTTCTTGTCCATGTTATTCACGTACACCTTGTCTCCGGCTTTCAGACTCTTGCAGCTATACATATTCTTATATCCCATAGCCTCTGCCTGACGAATCACTTCACTTACACATTCGCGCTCAGTCTTACAATCAGAAATAAACTTCTTATAACCCTCGCAGTAATCAAAAATCTGCTTTTTCTGCTTGTCACTGTATTTTAACCATGCATTTTTTACGTTCTTTTCTTCTTTTTTCTCCGCTTTTTTCACTGTTTTCTTCTCTGCCATAACAAACCTCACATTTAATTATACTCTCTTTGCATGGCAATTCATCATGACAACTCGCCATGCAATCCGCCACGCAATTCATTTTGCTGCGTTTATTCCATTTATTATACCTATTATATTATACCATATTATTTTTTCTTGTACAACTCAATAAAAGTCATATGAAAAGCATCTTTTCAGTCAAAATCTCCCGCAAAACCACATTAATTATATTTTGATTTAATTTTTAGTTCTCTTCGTTCGTTTTTCGATTATCCAGCATTTGCCGCGTTCTACTGACGTCGAATCCCTTTCTGTTTTCCACTATTAATTTTAAATTGTTTAAAATCAGTCCTGAAGCAGTTCCAACAGCGACTTCGCAGCCTTTGACAGCGGATTTTTCTTATCCGTCACCACGTAAAAGGCTCTTTTGGGAATATTTGAGCAAAATTCGAGTTCGAAAAGTTCTCCTGTCCGGATATATTCCTCCGCAAACGGCTCGACCACTGCCCCAATTCCAAGATTCCTCAGAGCAAACTGCACAATCATATCACTGGTCGCCAGTTCGAATTCCGGTTGCAGTAACACACCGTTCTCCTTTAAAAACGAATCAATATACTTTCTGGAGCTGGTTTCCTGCTCTAAACAGATAACCGGCTGTTCCTGAAGTACTTTCCAAGGCAATTTTTCGCCCTTCAACCCGGCAAAACGGCTTCCGGCAACAAAAACATCCCTGATTTCTTTCACTGCTTGTGCCTGAATCCCCTCTGTATCCTGCAGCGGACCACTTACAATACAAAAATCAATCTTACCTTCTCGTAAATTCCGTAACGTTTCCGGTGTCGGACCGTTGGTAACGTAAACCTTTAACTTCGGATATTTTTCATGGAATTGCTCTAAAAAAGGAAGAAGATAATACTTCAGCGTCATATCGCTCGCTCCGATATGGATCTCCCCTTGTTCCAGCTCCAACATGCTCTGCAAGGCGTTCTCTCCCTGTAGAATCAGCTCATATCCACGCTCAACATAACGAAAAAGCGCCTGTCCCTCCGCGGTCAGGCGCACTCCTTTTTGTGCACGCAAAAGCAAGGGGGTACCAAGGGCAGTCTCCAACTGACGTATCGTCTGACTGACCGCAGGCTGCGACACGCAAAGCACATTTGCAGCCGCAGTGATACTTCCTTCTTTTACAACATGATAAAAGATCCGATAATATTCCAGATTGACATTCATTCTACTGTATTACTCCTCCGGCAACCACGCATCCTCGGTATAATATCCGCCTGCATTCCATAACAGCCAATCCGTCAGGCCACTCTCATACGTTGCTTCCATCTGTATTCTTAAAACTTCTGCATCGTACACCAGGTAACGGTCTTCACCGTTCTTCGTACCAAGATACGAAGCCGTAAAGTCCTGCAGCCATGGACGGCAGATTGCTTTATGCTGATAATCCGGTATCTCTGCAATCCGCTTGTTGGACGAATTCAACGCCATCTTGATAATCTTTGCCGGTTCCTTATCCGGATACTGAATCCCTGCATAGCCGAAACCGTAATGAGACGGATAAATCATCGGGCAGATATAATCCAGATAGCGGGACATCTCCTTGTAATCCTGTCCTACCGCTGCCGCATCCAGCTTACTGCTGATAACAATACCATATACATCGGCAGAAACATACACATCATGCATACGCAAGGTCTCGCACAGGTATTTGATACCCTCCGTAATTGCTTCCGTCTTCGTTTTCTCTGCCGATGCCGGTCCCCAGTCGATATTGGCAACACCATCGGTTGGGAAACGCATATAGTCATAGTTTATCTCATCAAAACCTATCTCAGCACAGGAGATACCTACACTTGCAAGATACTCCCACACTTCCTGCTTATACGGACTCACCCATGCACTGTTCGATGTATCGTAAAACTTCGAACCATCCTTATTATAAAAGGTCAGATCCGGTCGCGCTTTTGCCAGTATCGGGTCCTTAAATGCAACCAGACGGGCTATCACATATACCCCATGCTCCTTCAGAGTCTTCACTACCTGTGGAATATTGACGATGTTACGAAGTGCACCGATCTCTTTCGCAGTATCGTTGTCCATCGCATATACGATGGCGCCACTGTCTGCCTTTACATCCATAACAACGGCATTCAGCTCTGTTGTATCCAGATAGTGCAGCAGCTCTGTCATGTATGCACTGTCTTTTGTTACTTCCGGCGAAAGATAAACGCCTTTCGCCTCTACCGGAGTACGTTTGTCAACATAATCTGCCATCCAGATTACTTCACCTTCCGGAATTGCAATCGTCGGTGTCGGCGAAGAAGTCGGTTCCCAGAGTCCGAACGGACCCTGTGCAATCTCTTTTATTTCGCCTGCCGGCGTTGGTGTCAGCACCGGCGTCGGCGTTCCTTCCTGCCCTGACAGCATCGGCGTTGGTGTTGCTGCCGGTGTCGGCGTTACGGTGTTGTTTTTTTCTTTTCTCTTCTCTGCTGACAACAGACAGATTGTTGTTACCAGCACCGCAACTATCAATAAAAAAAGAATCAACAACGGCAACGGATGACGTCTCTTACGCCGGTAAGAATTCCTCTTCTGTGCCGCTTTGAAATCCAAATAATCGTTTTGTCCCATATATCTCCGTCACACAGACTGCCGATTTAGTGCACCGGCAGTCCCATTTTGTCCATAATCATAAGAAACTTCTCTGTATCGATCGGTTTTACCGCATAACCTTCGCATCCGAGCTGAAATGCTTTATCTACCTGATTCACCTCATTCAGTGCAGTTGTCATGATAATACGCGCGCGTTTCGTGCATTGGCTACCTGCCTCTATCTGGCGAATGGTTTCCAATGCTTCCAGACCATCCATGTTCGGCATCATAACATCCAGGCATACCAGATCATATGCTTCCCCGTCTTCTAATGCAAGCTCAAATGCATTTACTGCTTCCTGTCCGTCCACGGTCACATCTACTTCAGCATACTTCGACAGAAACTTCAGCATAAATTTTCTACTTGCGAAATCATCTTCTGCTATCAATATCTTCATTGGTAACCTCCCCGACATTACCCGTATTGTGATACGGTATCCGAATCACTACTGTCATCCCCTGACCCGGTTCGCTGTCAACACGGATTGTGCCCCCTAATTCGCTTACACTATGCCATACGGCGTCCATTCCGACGCCGCGACCGGAATACTCCCCAACCTGTTCATTGGTCGTTACCCCGGGAACAAACATCTGATTCAATACCGTCTCTGCAGAGGCAGCTTCTTCAACCGAAATCAACCCGCGCTGGAGAGCAGCATCTCTAAGTTTGTCAATATTAACGCCTCTTCCGTCATCCTCAAGTGCCAGTTCAAAAACATGTTCCTCTGTAATATCCGTATAGCGGATATAGATATTTCCCTCCGCAGTCTTTCCGTTGCTGAGCCGGCTTTCCTTGCTCTCGATACCATGGTCGATGGAATTTCGTATCAGATGTACCATTGCTGCTGAAAGTCGATCGATCCAGCCCTTCTCTACAAGAACATTGTCTCCTTCGATCGTAAGTCTGACTTCTCTTCCCAGACGCTCGTTCATCTCCTGTACCGTTCTTTTCAGCTTCGGTGTCAGATAAGAGATTGGTGTCATCCACGCCCTTGTAGCCCAGTCGTATAATTCTTCAATCAATCCATCATATTCATATAGGATATCCGAAACAGAAGCGATATCCTTTGCATACCGCGCTGTTACCGTTTCGCTCAGTTGCTGCAGACGGTCGATCAAGCTGTACAGTTCTGTCAGTTCTTCTGCCGTCACAGTCTGCTTCTGTTGAAGTCTGTGATACTCCTCCTGCTCATCCGCAGGCAATTCACGTTCTATCACCACTTCCTGTGCATTCTCTGTTTTTGCCTCTTCCGAAACCTCCTGAGTAAGCGGTTCCCGTACCAAACTCTCTTCCGGCTCGGACTGCCCGCCGATGTAGAAACGCATCGGTTCCGCACGCAGTTCACTCTTTGCTTTTTCTTCCACAGACTCCACATCATCCGGATGCATCTGCGCAGCCATACTGTCACGATAGGCAAGAATGCGCTCTCTCAGCAGCTCGCCGTCCTTCTCATTGGCTGTACCTGCTTCAATCCGAATCAATTCATCTGCCGTATACTCAATTACTTCCGTCAGCAACTCGGAGAACGCATCAAAATCCAATATACCTTTTACTTCATCTCTGCAATAATACAGAACTTTTTCAAATGCACGCATCGGAACCGCAACGCATTCATACAGCATCATCGTCGCATCTGCCTTCAAAGTATGTGTAATGCGGAATATCTCATTGATGAGCGTCAGGTCATACTCCTGTTTCTCATCTGCCATAGAAAGATATGTCTCATACTGGCTGATCAAATCCTGGCATTCCGCCATGAAGATTTCCATCATCGGGTCACGTGGCATAATATCTCCTCTTTCTCTTAATGCTTTAACTGACGCTGTACTTTATTAAACACCTCGATAATATCCGGGTCAAAGCTTTTTCCTGATTCTTCGTTAATAATCTCAAGTGCCTTTTCGTGGGAATAAGCTTCTTTATAGCATCGCTCGCTACACAGGGTATCGTATACATCCACCACAGCGGTAATCCGGGCTGCAAGTGGAATCGCTGTTCCGGACAAACCGTTCGGATATCCGTTTCCGTCCCAACGTTCGTGATGACACTCGGTAATATCAATTGCCATCTTAAGCATCGGGTTACCACCGCTCTTTTCGTAGATTTCTCTCAGCGAATCCGCACCCAGATTGGAATGTGTCTTCATTACCTCCATCTCTGCCGGTGTCAGCTTACCCGCCTTCAACAAAATACGGTCGGGAATCGTTATCTTACCGAGGTCATGAAGCGGTGCTACCATCTCAATCATATCAATAAATTCGTTTGATATCTCTCTGGCAAATCTCGGACTGAACTGTAAGGACATCGCCAGCATGCGGGCATTTCTTCCTATATTCTCTGCATGGTTTCCACTGGTCTTATCTCTGCCTTCTGCCATCTTGGCGAGCGCAAAGATAACCAGATGCTGCTGCTCATTCATCTTACGCACCTGCGCGTTAATCGTCTTCTGTAACTGGCGGTTATATTCCTCCAGTTCCCTCTGCATCCGGTAGAGCTTCAGATGAGTCCCGACACGCAGAGATACTTCGCGCTCTTCGAAAGGCTTCTGAATAAAGTCGACGCCGCCAATCACAAAGCCCTTTTCTTTTGTCTCGGGTGATGCCATCGCTGAGATAAAAATTACAGGAATATCTCTCGTCTTGACATTTTTCTTCAACATGGCACAATACTCAAAGCCGTCAATCTCCGGCATGGTAATATCCAATAGTATCAGGTCGGGCAGCTTCGCCTCGATGGCATCCATTGCCTGCTTTACACTGGTTACCGGTCTGGCAAGATAGCCTGCCTTTTTGATAATATCCGTCAGCACTACCAAATTGGCAACCACGTCATCTACAATCAGCACATTTTCTGTTTTTTTCTCCTGTAACATCATAGTGCATCTCCCACCATCACTCGCTTAACAGCTTTGTCAGCTCTGTTTCCACCTGTTCACCAAGCTCTACCGACTTTTCCAAGTCTTCTTTTCGTACCGCAAGCTCGAGACGGAATGCCAGCTTTCGGGCATCCGGTGCTTCCGCCGGCATCATATTCTTAATTACACCTGCAAACTCTTCTGCTTTTTCCCAATTTCCAAGATCCACGCACAGCTTTAATTTCTCCAACGCATCCTTCGCCGTGTATAGATTTTCTTTTTCATCCAGAAGCTCATCTTCGGTCTCTATGCTGCGATAGGCAATACTTTTTCCATCGTTCGCCTTACTATATTCAAACCGTCCGACCGGAGTTGTGTACTCTTCTTCGCCTTCTTCCGCTTCTGCAATACTTGCCTTGATGGAAAACGAGAATGTACTTCCTTTGCCTTTTTCACTATCTACGCGAATCTGTCCACCCATAAGCTCTACCAACTGCTTACTGATAGCCAATCCGAGTCCGGTACCGCCGTAACGTCTGGTAATCGAACCATCTACCTGCGAGAAAGACTTGAACAGTCGTTCCTTTTCTTCATCATTAATACCGATACCGGTATCAATTACCATAAAGAACAGTTCCACCTGCGTACTGGTCCTCTTGTTGACCGAGACCTCTAACGCAATATATCCAACCGAGGTGAACTTCAATGCATTTGCAATCAGGTTATTGATAACCTGACCAAGACGTACTTCATCGGTAATAATATAAGAAGGAATATCCGGTGCAATGTTCGCTACAAGCTTCAATCCCTTTTCGTTCACTCTGGTCAGATGGAAGGTCAACAGCTCGTCCAGGAACTTACGGAAGTTAAACTTCGCCCTCTCTATCGTCATCTTACCCGCTTCAATCTTGGAAAAATCTAAAATGTCGTTGATAATCTTCGACATATTGTTACAATTACGGATAATGATGTTTACTGTCTCCTGTTGACCCAGGTTCAGCGGTGTATCCAGAAGATTCTCAGCCATCCCCTTCATACCGTTTACCGGAGTTCTGAGCTCATGGGTAATATTTGCCATAAACTGAGTTCGCATACGAATGCCGTACTCCATCTCAGCCAACGACTGCTTCGCCGCCCAGACAGATTCTTTCTGTTCAGTATAATCAGTACTGATAATAATACCGGCAATCTCCTCGTCTTCCATGGATACCAACGTTACCTTTACCGGATAACAGGTCTTATTCTGCCGGTATGCAGAGGTCTCGATATCTTTTTCTTCCGTCTTCCAGCATGCCATGCCGTCCTTTATCTCAACGAGCTCCGGAAAGACCTCACAGATTGAAGTCCCCTTCAGTGCATCCTTGTAGGAAGTTTCCTGTTCTGCAACTGTATTGCAATGCACAATACTTCCTGCCTTATCAAAAATAAAAAAGGCTTCCTTACAATGAGCTGCAATTTCATAATAACACTGTAACGGTATATTTTTCATAAGCAAACTCCCTCTCTATTTTATCTAATGATATGCTTTCATCACTTTTTTGTCAATGTATCCCCTTGTAATAACTCCGTCTTTTCTTCACATTTTGCAAACTTCTTTTTTATAGGCAGACTTGACTTTATCTCGCGCCATTACGTCATTCCGTATCGTGTATTTTCTCGGTTTCTCCACGTTTAGTGTTGACTTTTTCAACCATTGTTGCTATAATCAATAGACACTTCAAAATCATTACATTAGATGGGAGGGGTTTCATGAATTTTAATCAACGCTTGAAACAGCTTCGTCAACGACACAAATTAACACAGAGTGAATTGGCAGATATCCTCGGTCTGAAGCCGACCGCAATTTCCAACTATGAGTCCAAGCGCAACGAGCCGTCTTTTGATAAGCTCATTGCACTTTCCCAATATTTTGACGTATCCTGTGATTATCTTCTGGGTATCTCAGATGCCTATCTTCCGGTAGGCGGCGAGGTACTTGATAAAGACATTGTAGACTTTTTCAATCTCTACCAGCAGTTAAACACGGAATCTGCACAAGAATTAAAGTCTTATGTGCAATACCTGCTCTATAAACAGGAAAACAGACAATAACGCACCGAACAAATTACAACAGCCGTATGCATAAACGCATACGGCTGTCTATATTACTCAAGACTATCTGCTGCTTCTCCGGTTGTTTCCTTCTCTGCTTCCTTCTGCATCTTAGCAATCTCTGCCTTTCCCACTGCATCTTTGTGGGTTCTGTTGTAAATCGCCTGAAGCACAAATACCCACACCGGCACCACAAACGTGCAGAACAAAGATGCAATAAACAATCCGCTGGTACTCTCCTTCTGCAAAATCGCACTTACTAAGGTCACTACATAGATACTAAGTAATAACACAATCCCAATCCATGCACCGATTCTTCTAAACTTATCACTCATATTTTTCCTCCCTAATCTGCTTCAGATACTGCATAATCGTCTTCTCATATCCCTGACCGTCCGGTCGGTAGAACACCCTGTCTTTTATCTCATCCGGCAGGTACTGCTGTTCCACAAAATGCCCTGGAAACAGATGCGGATACTTGTAACCGATACCATGTCCCAGTTTCGCCGCATCACTATAATGTGCATCCTGCAGATAAGGCGGTATTGATGCCGTCCGCTGTTCCTCTACCAGCTTCATCGCCTCAAAGATAGCATTTGTCGTTGCTACACTCTTCGGTGCGGTCGCAACATAAGCGGCTGCCTGTGCCAGAATCAACTGTGCTTCCGGCATACCGACCCGCTCTGCCGCCAGAGAAGCATTGACCGCCACTACCAACGCCATCGGATCTGCATTTGACACATCTTCCGATGCGCAAATCATAATCCGCCGCGCGATAAACTTCGGATCCTCTCCTGCGTACAGCATCCGCGCCAGATAGTACAGTGCCGCATCCGGGTCAGACCCCCGCATACTCTTGATAAAGGCAGAAATGGTATCATAATGGTTATCACCATCCTTGTCATACTTCAGCACTCTCTTCTGAATACACTCCGCAGCAACTTCCGTCGTAATATGAATCTTACCGTCTTCTGACGGTTCCGTCGTCAGTACACCCAGCTCAATCGCGTTCAATGCCATCCGGGCATCCCCGTTCGCCACGTCAGCAAGGAATGTAAGCGCCTCCTCGTCCATCACGGCACCATACGCCCCCATGCCACGCTCCGTATCATACACAGCCCGTCGCAGAAGTTCCTTGATATTCTCCGTAGACAACGGCTTTAGCTCAAAAATAATGGAACGTGACAGCAACGCACGGTTCACTTCAAAATACGGATTCTCCGTTGTTGCACCAATCAGCACCACCGTTCCATCCTCTACAAACGGAAGCAGATAGTCCTGCTGGGCTTTGTTAAAGCGGTGAATCTCGTCCACAAACAATATCGTACGCTTCCCGTACATGGCAAGCGTTTTCTTTGCCTCGTCCACCACTTCTTCCATATCCTTTTTGCCGGAAGAGGTAGCATTAATCTGACGAAACTCAGCACTTGTCGTATTGGCAATCACCTTAGCAAGCGTCGTCTTGCC
>JAZSIB010000212.1:0-12031 GCA_045533585.1 Lachnospiraceae bacterium
AAATAATTATAGCTGAATACCGAACAGCCTACCGATGCAACGCCCACGGAGGTACCAAGAACACCGAGTTCTTCCAGCACTTCTGCTACCAGACGATGTACGATACCGTGAGAGCATCCCGGACAGTAATGAAACGGGGTATCGGTCAAGCCTTTGGTCTTTTCAAATACTACTGCCATGTTATTCTCCAATCCGAAGCAGTCTCGCTTCTATATTTCATCTGAAAAATCTTAGTCAATTACTTTGCAAGCTTCTTAATCTCGGCAAGTACTTCTGCCGGAGTCGGAATGATACCACCGGTTCTTCCGTAGAATTCTACCGGCTTTCTTCCGTTTACTACAAGCTTAACATCCTCGATCATCTGACCCATGTTCATCTCTACACAGAGGAACTTCTTCGCGGTCGGAACAACCTTCTCGATTGCCTTCTCCGGGAACGGCCACAGGGTAATCGGACGAATCATACCAACCTTGATGCCTTCTGCACGCGCTGCATTCACTGCACTTCTGGATACACGGGAAGAAGCACCGAATGCTACGATTACGATATCCGCATCCTCGGTCAGATACTCTTCTGCTCTCTGCTCATTCTGCTTCATCAGTTCATATCTCTGATAACGCTCCTCTACCAGCTTCTCAAGATCTTCCGGCTGTATGTAGAGGGAGTTTACGATGTTTCGGTCTCTCTTGTTCTGATGTCCGTTTGCTGCCCACTCCTTAGAAGCGATGTTTGCTTCACGGTCGAAGCTGTCTGCTGCATCCGGAAGAACTACCGGCTCCATCATCTGTCCGAGCAAACCGTCGGAAAGAATCATCGAAGGAACACGATACTTCTCGCCTACTTCAAATGCCAACGGAACAAAGTCTACCATCTCCTGAATGGTGGACGGAGCAAGTACGTATAACTGGAAATCACCGTGTCCGAGTGCCTTGGTTGCCTGCCAGTAATCAGACTGGGACGGCTGGATACCGCCAAGACCCGGGCCACCACGCTGTACGTTGATAATCAATGCCGGAAGGTCGGAACCTGCAAGATAGGAAACACCTTCGGACTTCAAGCTGATTCCCGGAGAACTGGATGATGTCATCGCACGTACACCGGTCGCAGCTGCGCCAAGTACCATATTGATTGCTGCTACCTCAGACTCTGCCTGTAAGAACAGACCACCTACCTTAGGCATGCGCTTCGACAGATATGCCGAAATCTCGGTCTGCGGCGTAATCGGATAGCCGAAGAAGTGTCTGCAGCCTGCCTGGATTGCAGCTTCTGCAAGAGCTTCATTACCTTTCATTAAAACTTTCTCTGCCATATTTTCCTCCAATTCAAACCCAAATGGTTTGTTATTTGTTCGCGTTAATCTTTACTTCTCCACCGTGATTGCACAATCAGGGCACATCGTTGCACAGAACGCACAAGCGATACATGCCTCCTGATCCGTCATCGACGCAGGATGATAACCTTTACTGTTGATTCTGTCCTTTGCCAGCTCCAAAATCTTCTTCGGACATGCATTTACACACATTGCACAGCCCTTACACAGCGTTTCGTCAATCGTAATCTTTGCCATGTTGCTCCTCCTTCTATCGTGTTCATTATTCGAAATTTGATTTCACTATAATATCGATCGGGTACAACGGCACCTTCACGTTATTCTCTTCTGTTCTCTTCTCCAACTCTGCATAAATGCTCTTTGGCACGGTCACCGCCTTGCACGCAAGTCCGGTCAGTTTTTCCACTTTTTTTGCATAGTCCAGAGAAGATAGGATTACCTCAGCGGTTGTCTCTGCCTTCAGGTGTGCATTATTGATAATGCCGCTTGCCTTGAGCCGTGATACCCGTTCAATCTCTTTTAGCACTTCCACCGCTTCTTCCGGCTCTGCCGTCAGGTTCCGGTACTTGTTTATAACATAGAACAAGTCATAATCCAGTGCATTAATCTGTGCGCTGAAACGTCCCAGCACCGTCGCCCCAACATCATCCCCGCCGACATCCATGATAACAACCTCTTCGCTGTCGAAGATACCATACACATCTGCCGGAAGTGACGGAACGTCCACATTACTGTTGGCATACACCGGTGCGATGATACGGATGTTCTCCTGCTGCAGCTGCGCCGCATAATCCGAGGAACGAAAATACGGATTTACTAAGTCCATATCCACCAATGTTACCTTCTGCCCGGATTTTGCTGCCTCCAATGCAAGATTGAGGGAAAGATTCGTCTTACCACAGCCGTAATGTCCACAAATCAGATTAAAACGCTTCTTCAATAACATACGCCATCTTCCTCTCTGATACCGTTCCTGTTCCCCTAATACCGATGCCTCAGTTCTCCGCCTGACCAATGATTCTTTCCTATAAAGTAAGAAAGAATCAGCGCATCCGTGGTTCAGAGAACCGACAGCATGCGCCCGGATTCTAAAAATGTTAACATAAAGAAAATCAAAAATCAAGTATTTATTGCGTTAAAGTAATAAAGAAACAAAGTTTTTTGCAAAAAAACTACTTAAGCATACCTTGTGCTCTCAAATTATCCTCGCTATACTCCGTTCCGGTACAATTTTCCACCGGATAACTGTCGTATGCTTTGCCGGTAGAACGGATATGTTTCGTTCCGGATGTATGATTCGTCATCAAATCCGTTGTCAGGTTAAAATAATCATAGCGCACAAAATCAATCTGACCGCCAAGAGGATCATCCCAGGTGATATCAATCTCGTACCAGTCCGCCGGATCAATACTATCACCATCGGTCGTTTTCATCGTTGCATAGTCAACGGTCTCACCCAGATTCACCATGTTCCACATATGTGACTCTCTATCACCATCACCATTCTCTGCATCTCCATGAATCGCTACTGACTGGATGCCGGCAAGTTCACAAAGATACTGGAATGCCAACGCGTAGCTTGCACATACCGGTGTATAGCTGTCACTCAGAATACCGGCCATCGTCTGATCCATCGCAGAGCTCTGATACTGTTTTTCCAAGACAATAAAATCATGGATGCCTACTACATATTGAATTGGTGTCGGATTCCCTCCATACTTTGCTTCAATCGCTGCAATCGCTTCTTTTGCATTTTCCTCACATTCCGTCAGCAGATTCTCCATTTCTTCCTGATTGCCAAGCGGAAGAATCATATCATTACCACGCAGAGTATAGCTGCTGCCCAATTGGATAATCTGCGGATTATCCATGCGCATCATCTTGATTACCTGCATGATATCATTAATCTCCATCGAAAGACCTTCTACTGAAAAACTTTCCGCATATGACACCGCTGCAAGATAAGCACGCTGATATGCTACCGCCCAGTTGTCACCTTTATTCTTGCAATGCTGATAGCCCCAATCCTTCGCGTAATCTTCCAGCTCTCCGTCAGCTACAAAAGCATAGCGACAGGTTATAGTCGTTCCTGCCTTGCTTGTTTTATCGTTTATAAGATATGCTTTGATTATGACTGTCTTTCCCGCTGTTCCGTCAAAGCTTACGCTTCCACTTGTATTCTTAACAAAATCCGCTCCGTCTACTGACACATACAACGTGTGACCATCTACCTTATCAAAGCTTACCGTCTTGGTCACTGTTTCTCCCTGCTCCAGCAAAAACGCCTGCGACTTCAAGCTTGGGTTCGGTGCAATACCGCCATACGGCTGTACCACCGATGCAATCCGGAATTCCCTCTCACTTGTCGCTTTGTTTTCCTTTACCGGAGCCAGACGATAAAGAATCACATACGAATCCGCAAAATCTTTTATGGAGGAATAGCTCAGCTTTGCTGTCTTGCCCGGTTTTACGGCTTTCCATGTAAGAGCACCTTTTGCACCCTTTTTCGCCGCAAAGTCCAGCGTCTCGATCAGCTTTGTAACATCGCCGTTACACTCCCAGCTCTCTGTGTCTGCCACTGCAATCTGATATTCACGTTCCGATGCATTGGTAACGACCAGACCTTTCTTGATGTCTGCCGGATCTGCCTGTTTGACACTGATGCCCTGACTTCCTTCTTCCGGTGTATCAGTCTTATCCAGATAAATATCTGCAATCTGGGAAGGCACATTTTTTACAGTTGCCGCCGTTCTTACCTGAATCACGGATTCTTCGAATGCGTTCAGTACACCGTCTCCCCGGATTCCGGCAAGCTCTGCAATCGCAAGTTGCTTCGTTCCTGCATCAGGACTGTTCCAATTGGTGTAACTTCCGTCACGATACAACAAACGGTACTGCTGTTTGTCTTTCAGCGCGATGGTAAGTTTACTGCCATCCAGCTTGACCGAAGGAGCCTTTGCAGGCTTACGCACTTTTACCTTGGCTTCTTTACTAATCGGTTCGTCCCCGTCATTGATACGAAAATACAAGGTGGCACCGCTTGACAGATACAGATTCATATTAAGCTCGCCCAGCTCTTTGTAATTCATTACAACACCCGCGCGCCACTCAACATCAGTAAGCTCGGTAAATGCTGCCTCATCCTTTTGGAATGTAAAATATCCGGTATCTTCACTAAAACCGGGATAAAGCTTTGCCTTGTCCTGTGTTGCTGCATACTGCGCAGCATATACCTTGCCTTCTTCCGTATCCGGTAAAAGACCGCTATGTACTGCCTTGAGTTTACTGCGTGCATGCATCGTTACTTGCACAGCCTCATCCGTCTCTGCGTATTTCGCATAAAATACAGTATCGGCTTTTAAGCTCTGTGCAGAAAGATCGATATAAAATGCATCATAGGAATCTGAACCATCCGCATATGTAGCAATCAGATTTTCTCCGATCCTCTGATACTCCTTTAACTGCTTTCCGCTTGCTGCAAATCCAAAATACAGTTCATCCTGTCCGTTTGCACGTACCGTAATCAACTCATTGCTGTAATCAATTACAATATCAGCTTTCTGAAGAAGCTGTGTTGGTTTTTCCTGTCCTTGCGTTTCTGCAGCGAGTCCTTTTACTGCCGGAAGAAATCCTAACACGAAAAGCGCAAGAATCATAGTTATCCATATACGTAATTTAACTCTGCTTTTCTCTCGCATAGTACTCTCCATTCTGAGAACCATTAAGGTATATTGCCACTACTCCTTATCTTTTTTATCGGAAATCTTCCTCGCATTCTTTAGAGCAGCTTTTGTTCGTTTACAATCAGACGAAACCTCAATCCCAACGCCTCCGCTGCTTTGCGGCACAGCATCATCCGTTCCAGAAATATTTCAAAATAATCCATCACGGAACAGATTTCTGTATCAATAGCAAGATGCAGTTCCAATTCTTTATGTTCTTTTCTTATCACATTTTCCGCTTTTACCACGGAATAGTTCACCCTGTCATGGATATCAAATGCAATCGTATCCTTGCTTCGCACCCTGCTTCTTCTTACATCCGTCTTATCCGCCAGAATCAAGGCCACAGCCACCGGATTTACCGGAAATGCAGTCTTCTCATCGTGATTTCCGATCGCTGCAATTACCGTTGCAATCTCCTCCGGTTCCATGCTCAATTGATCCAGAATACGAAATGCCATCACCGCTCCGCTCTGCGCATGATCGACCCGGTTGATTACATTACCGATATCATGGAGATATCCCGCAATCTGCGCAAGTTCCTGCTCTCTTTTCGAATATCCGAGTTCTTCCAGCACGCGTCCTGCTTCTTTTGCTACAATTCCCACATGTGCAAAGCTGTGCTCCGTATAACCAAGCGCAGACAATGTTTCGTCTGCCTTTCTTATATAAGTTTTTACGGTCTCATTCTGAACAATATCCTGATAGTTTATCATCTTTCTTTACTCTTCTTTCTTTCCTGCTTGCTCTGTTTCTGCACTGCCTTCACTTTTTAACGCTTCCGGTTGTTCTTCTTTGCGTCGGTTCATATTCCGCACTTCCTGCCATGCAAGATTCTTTTTGCGTTGCACATCATCTGTCGCTGCATTCTTTCTTATGGTTTTATTCTGCGGTTCTTTTCCGTGCGGGAAGTCTGTCATAACTTTCTTCCATGCATATACGCCTGCTACTATTACCAGAACAGAGAATACCAAGGATACCACCAAAGAAGTTCCTTCCGTATATACCGCACCGCCGCTCTCGGTACAAAATGCATAAATCAACTGATAAATTATCTCATATGCTGCACGAATTCCCAGCAATACGGCAAAACTCTTTCCTTTCTTTTCTTCCAGCGCACCGCGCACCCATGCCATAGTGACAAAGCTGTATAACACAGCTCTTGCGATATATTCTACAGAAACGGTATAGTACATCAATGCCGGAGCATTGGTGAGATCGTGTTGGAAGCCTGCCGCCTGTTCATATGCTTCGGTCCCGATCTCCAAGCCTTCCAGAAAAATCCCCTGATTAATCATATGCGCATATGTTATATACATAAACAAGGTAATCATCGGCATCAGACACTGACCACTGACATAACCGCACGCAAAAACGGTTCCGCGTACCTTTCCTATGCCGCTTTTGCTCATAAATCCGACAAAATACACCCGAAGCAGCATATCAATCAAAGCAATCAACACAGCATAGATTATCATGGCAAGCAGATAGCTCTTCTCCATCAGCAACGGAAGTCTGACTAACGCTGCAACTACATCAGCTACATTCTGTGTAAAGATTACACCAAGCATACCCAGAATCAGAACAAACAGTGTTCCCTGCACATTGCCTCTCTTTTTAAAATATGTCACAAACGCTCCGAGCACCAACACCATACATACGATAAACGCCGTAACAATGCCACCAATCATTACTCCTGAAACCATATTATTTACCATGCCTTTCTTCATTAATCAATATTTTTTATCAAGATATTCTTCCCGAAGTTTCTGTTCCGCCTCGCTTACCCTGCGGTACAGCTCCTCCGCATTCCACAGTTGACAGCCGGCGCCATAGATAATCATCTGTTCCAGATGGTCCGAGGTTGCTACCGTGATATCATACTCCGATGCATTTTTCTTCGCAAAGGCTTCGATATACTGGTCTGCTGTCTCTGCTTCCTTCGTGAATACTACATTGATATTGTGATATGCAAAACGCTCTGTCGGATGCCCCTGCACCCGATAAGCGTCAAATACAGCAATGACATTGCACTGACGAATTCCCTGATAATTGCAGAGAATATCAAGCAGTTTGTCTCTTGCTCCGTCAACCGACACTTTGGATAAATCTTTCAACTCTTTCCATGCAAAGACGATGTTATAGCCATCAACCAAAAGATACTCTTCTTTTTTCGGTTGGGGCTTCTTTTTGACCGGATTGTTCACCGGAAGCTGTACCGACTGCTTATGGAATCTCCTGTCCTCGTGCTTCGCTTTCCGGTTTGAAAAATACGCCTTTTCCAGAATCGCATCCACTTCCTCTACACCGACAAACTCCTCATCGCTCACCTTGCGGGCATTCTTCTGTGGATTCTCTTTCTCCGCCTCTGACCGTTCCACCGCCTGCTTTTCCGCTTCCAGATGCATATAATACGGCACCTCATGCCATTCTACCACAAATCCGGCTCCATGTGCACAGAACACAGACGAAGACGGATTCCGCAGATCCCTGTCCGGATCATAACCCATCTTTGCCTTTACTGCCGCACCGTCATGGCAGGTGTCATACCCTGCCGGAGTAAGTGCGAGAAAACCAAGCCCCTTGGTATACGCCGTAACCTCCCTCGCATATCCCCGTATCGTGGATACCGGCGCAGTACCTGTCAGTATCGCCGTTTCTTCCTCTATCTGCGGTGCATCACAGTTCCCTGCAAATGCATCGATGTCTGTCATCGCTCGTCCCAGATACTCTTTGGGCAGAGTCAGACGAAACCGGTAATACGGCTCCAGCAACACCGATTCTGCCTGCATCAGCCCCTGACGCACGGCACGGTAGGTTGCCTGTCGGAAATCACCGCCTTCGGTGTGCTTCTTGTGTGCACGTCCCGCAATCAGTGTCAGCTTCACATCCGTCAGTGGAGAACCCGTCAGCACACCGACATGCTCCTTCTCCCTCAGGTGTGTCATGATGAGGCGCTGCCAGTTTTTCTCCAGTTCATCCTCACTGCAGTCCGTCGCAATTGTAATGCCGCTGCCGCGTTCCCCCGGCTCTATCCTTAAGTGGACTTCGGCATAATGGCGTAGCGGTTCAAAATGTCCGACACCCTCTACCGTATTGATCACAGTTTCCTTATATAAGATATTCCCGGGACCAAATCCCACTTCAATGCCATAGCGTTCCTGTATCAGGTTCTTCAATACCTCGGTCTGTATCTCACCCATGATACGGAGCTGTATCTCCTGTAGTTTCTCGTCCCATACGATATGCAGTTCCGGGTTCTCTTCTTCTAATTGTTTTAACTTTATCAGCATGCCGGAAGCATCCACGCCATCCGGAAGCTCCACCCGACACGATAACACCGGTTCCAGAAGCGGCATCCGCCTAACGATTCCTTCACCAAAGCTCTCTCCCGGATAACTCTTCGTCAGACCCATCACGGTACAGATGGTTCCTGCACCTGCCTCCTGCACAGTCTCGAACTTCACGCCGGAATAGATGCGAATCTGGTTCACCTTCTCTTCTAACTGCGTCTGTCCTTCTTCGTCCGACCCGGCAATTCCCTCATGTACCAGTGCATCTCTCACCTTCAGACTACCACCCGTAATCTTCATATGCGTCAGACGGTTTCCCTGATCATCCCGGCTTATCTTATACACATAAGCGGACAACTGCTTTCCGTACTTGGGAACCATCATTACTTCCTGCAGACCCTGTATCAGTTCACCAATGCCCTCACAGCGAAGTGCTGAACCAAAATAACAGGGAAATGCCTCCCGTTCTGCAACCAGCTCCCGTATCTGTTCCTTCCGTATACCGCCCTTCTCCAGATACTGTTCTAACAGTTCTTCCCTTAAGACAGCAAGCGATTCAAAGAAGTTATCATCCTGACGTTCAAACGCAATACACGCCGGAGAAAGCTCCCTCTGCAGTTCTTCCAACACGGCGTCCCGATCGGCTCCGTCCCGATCCATCTTGTTCACAAACACAAAGGTCGGAATCCTATAAGTCGCAAGAAGGTTCCAAAGCGTTCTCGTATGCGCCTGTACACCTTCCGTTCCGCTTACCACCAGAATACAGTAATCCAGCACCGACAAGGTCCGTTCCGTCTCCGCCGAGAAATCCGTATGTCCCGGTGTATCAAGCAGTGTTATCTGCATGTCTTCCAGCTCAAATACCGCCTGTTTTGAAAAGATGGTAATCCCTCGCTCCCGCTCGAGGGTATGCGTATCCAGAAAAGCGTCGCCGTGGTCAACTCTCCCCATCTTGCGCAGCTTCCCTAATTGATACAACAATCCTTCTGTTAGCGTGGTTTTCCCGGCATCTACATGTGCCAGAATTCCGATTACCAGTTTCTTATCCATTTTTGTCCGGTTTTATCCTTATATATTCATGTATAACATGATTTGATTCCTTGCACCTTTCGGCATTTTCCATAACATCCTCATGATCCCAATACGGTCCGGCATCAGAAAAACTCCGGTAACACATTTGCAACAAGAATTCCAATCAGCAGTGATGCAACATTTGCCGTCAGCGCATACAACACCGATCTGCCAACGGCTCTTGCACGCGTATCTTCTTTTACAAGGAAGATATGATAACAGATTGCTTCGAGTCCAAACACAAGCAACTCAAAGAATATGTATGACATCACCATAAAGATTGCCTGTGTACGGATTTCCAGATAATTCAGCAAAATATTCAATACCGTCTGGGTTACTACATTCGCTGCCAGTATCACCAGCAGCTGTTTTTTCTTCCTGTAGGAAAAAGCCAATGCAATCAATACTTCCGTCACAATCGTTAATAAAATGCGGAATCCCACTCCAAGTATCTCTGAAGTATAGTCATATGACTTCTTCACATTCACACTATAGCTCCCATCCGCCTCATGCGCTACATCTACAGCGAAGTAACTGTCAAACGCATATCGTTCGCACACTGCACTCACCGCGAAGCTATCACTTGCGGGAAAATAAAGAACCACCTTAAAGATCTGTGGCGGATAATATCCCCATTTATATTCTTGCATCCCAAAGCACTCCGCATACTGCTGCAGGAAATAATACCCGTCCTGCTCTGCGTATGCCTGAAACTTCTCCCACGCAATCATCCCCGCTTCTGTCGGGGCTCCGCTTTCATCCAGTACACAGTAATGCTTTGTCTCCCCTTCATCATAGGCACTGGCCGGTCCCGTACTTCTCGCCTGGGACAGCATAGCCACATAGTAAAGCTCCTCCGGCCCATCTATCTCAAGCACAACAGATGGCTTCGGTCCGGTATCTGCTTTGCCTGCCAGCGGTAACTGCGCTGCAAAGGCAACGAATAAAATCAGCAGAAGTCCTGTTTTGGGTCTCCGTCTGTTCTTCATAAACTTCCCCTCTCCGAGAATGTTCTTCGTTTAAGACAAACATATTTATAAAAGTCACTCACTTATTTTTTCAAAAAACAAATTCATTATATCATTCGTCCCCTGCTTTGTCTATCTAAGCGCATCCGTTCACGAAGAAATCACAAAAGCAGGATTGACCATAAGATAGAAATAATGTATGATAGTGAAAGCGATTTGCGCCGAAGCGTCGCAAATCAATTATCTCAGTCAAAGTCCTTTCCACGACGGAATTTGACCCCATAATACAACGCTTCGGAATGGGGAATATTATGAAACAAACAGAAAATAGCAATGCCTCCGTGAGCCTTAGCAAGCAGAGAAAGCTGGAGCGTGCACAGGCACTTAAGAAGCAGAAAAAAGACGCTGCTGTCGGCAAGATAATCGGCATTCTCGTAAGCTTCGTACTGATTGCCGGTATCATCGCACTCTTCGGCGCCGGTATCTTCCGTATGATTACCAAGGTCAATGCTGATTCCGGTTACAGCGCTCAGCTAAATGCTGACGGTACGATTTACAATGTTACTGCTTCTGATTATGTAACATTATGCGATTACAAGAACATCACCATCCCGTATGCAGACATTGCCTATACGGATGAGCAGATTGACAAGGATATTGAAACCCTTCTTAAAAACAACGCAGAGCTTTCCACTGACAACTCGTTGGTTGCAAAGGACGGCGACAAGGTTAACATCGACTATGTCGGTACCGTTGATGGCGTTGCATTTGAAGGCGGCAACACACAGGGCAAGGGCTCTGATGTAACCATCGGTTCCAAAAGCCTGATTGATGACTTTGAGGAACAGTTGATCGGACACAAAGCCGGAGACTCCTTTGATGTAAACGTAACTTTCCCTGATGAATATTCGAACAACCCGGACCTCGCCGGAAAAGATGCTGTCTTCTCTGTTGTAATGAATGGTGTTTATGTCACACCGGAATTCAATAATGATTTCGTACTGAAAAACCTCAGTGAGTACGCAGCTACTGCAGAGGAGTACCGTACTTACTTAAAAGAATCCAACGAAGATTCCAACCTGACCGCAAAGGTTCGTGAGTATCTGGTAACAAACTCTGAGATCAGCAAATATCCGAAGGACTACCTCAATCAGGTAAAAGCCCTGAAAAAGTTCGAAGATCTCAGCTACTATCAGAGTCTTAACGAATACTACGCCCAGATTCTCGGCGGACCGCTGTATCCGACCTTCACCTCCTACGTTGGTATGACAGAAGCAAAGTACGACAGAAGCCTCAAAGCAACCGGACAGGCCATCGTAAAGCAGAACCTGATTCTTCAGGCAATCGCCGAAAAGGAAGGCATTAAGGCAGACGAAGCAACCTACCTCGCATACATGCTCGAACAGGGCGAGACCGAAGAAAGCTTCAACACCGAGCTTGCCAACTACGGCAAAGGATACCTGATGCAGTCGCATATCGGCTTACAGGTACTCGATCTCGTAAAGAACAACGTAACAATCCAGAAATAAAAGCACATAAAAAGAGCCGTCGCTGACGGCTCTTTTTTAGTTTTTCTACATCATGATGTGTTTTCTACATCTGATGTGATTTTTACATCTGATGTGATTTTTACATCTGATGTGATTT
>JAZSIB010000237.1:0-2754 GCA_045533585.1 Lachnospiraceae bacterium
TGCAGAGCCTTGGGCAGAACGCTGTGTAAAGCTGGAGCTGGAGGACATCGGATTGCTGCCGGCGGAACATTGGCAGTGGGCAACGAACAGCTTTTAAGTCGGATCGTAGCCATGTCGTTCTGTGAGCCAAGGAGTTGGCTAAGACATTTGTCTTCCTAAGACCGCTTGGCCTCCGACTTTGCAGAGCCTTGGGCAGAACGCTGTGTAAAGCTGGAGCTGGAGGACATCGGATTGCTGCCGGCGGAACATTGGCAGTTGACAACGAACAGCTTTTTGATGCACAGTTATTACGGATACCGGCATTTGGTGTTGGCAAGAGTGCGGGACGGTGCACGTTACCGTTATGAGCTTCTGGTGCCGGGTATTTACAATGAGAGGGAAAAAGAAATTGCCGGATTGTTTGGCTTTGAAACGTTTCATAATACGAAGAGCCGCCCCATCGCAGTAGGCGAATATGGCTACTGGTCTATGCCGGTTGTATTTGGGTGAGCACAAGCAGAACGGAAGCAGTGGAGGATAAAAGGGAAACGGTTTGAATGAACATAAGAAAGGATAAAACACGAATGTTACAGTATAGCGACCTGAATACATATCTGAAAGAAACCTTTGGGAAGAAGGTATACAAATTGTCTCTGGATGCCGGATTTACCTGCCCGAACCGTGACGGAACGATAGGCACAAGAGGCTGCAATTTCTGCAGCGCAGGAGGTTCCGGCGAGTTCGCTGCATCAAGGCGGCTTTCAATCACGGAACAGATAGAAGAAGCGAAAGAACGCATCCGGGGGAAGCTTCCAAAGAACGGCGAGGTTGGATATCTGGCGTATTTTCAGGCATTTACGAACACATATGCTCCGGTGGAGATGTTACAGAAGGTCTACGAGGAGGCGATGGATGCTCCGGGGGTCATTGCGCTGTCCATCGCAACCCGGCCGGATTGTTTGCAACCGGAGATAGTAGAGCTGCTGGAGGAGCTGAACCGGAGAAAACCAATCTTTGTAGAGCTTGGGCTTCAGACCATGCATGAAGAGAGCGCCGTGCGCATCCGCAGAGGATATCCCCTGACTGTGTTTGAAGATGCGGTGCAGCGCTTATCACAGGCAGGAATCAAAGTCGTGGTGCATCTGATACTCGGACTTCCCTTCGAGACGAAGGAGGACATGCTGGCAAGCGTACGTTATGTCTGCGGGCAGCCGATACACGGGATTAAGCTACAGCTCCTGCACCTGTTAGAGGGTACGGATATGGGAGAAGCGTACAAAGCCATGTCGGAGGAGGAACAGGAGAAAACTTTTGCCTGTCTGTCAATGGATGCGTATCTGGAACTGGTGGTGGAATGCCTTAAGATTATTCCGCGGTCTATCGTAATTCATCGCTTGACCGGAGACGGACCGAAGCGGATACTGATTGCACCGGAGTGGAGCGGTAATAAAAAGGCAGTGTTGAATGCACTGAATACAAAAATAAAAATGCAACAATGACAGAAGCATGCGTGTATATGAGATATAATAAAGCCTGCAGACAGATGCGTTTGCAGGCTTTTGGATTAGTCAATTCCTCTTACTTCAACGGTTTCAAAATACGGTTTCAGCATATCACGGAACGCACGCATCTGCTCCGGTTCGTAGGCGTGGAACTGTCCGAGTGAGGCACCGACCAACGTCTCAGAATCGCGGAAGGATTGCAGATAATACGCTCTTGCGCCGTTTAGCCATTTGCCAATGGTAAGCAGATCCTCTTCGCTGTGAAGCTCCTTTACTACGGTGGTGCGGAATTCATATGGAATCGAAGACTGCATCAAGAACTCTACGGATTGGCGGACAGAGTCCGTAATCAGATTGTTAAAACCGGAAAATCCGATGGTTGAGAGATACTTCTTCGGAGCATTCTTGATATCCATGGAAACGTAATCCAGCAGTCCTTCATCCAACAGTGCTTTGAGAATGCCGGGGCGGCTGCCGTTGGTATCGAGCTTGACGTGAAATCCCATGGCACGAATCTTGCGTATAAATTCAGGAAGATCTGCCTGCAGAGTCGGTTCGCCGCCGGAGATACAGACACCTTCTAAAATCCCCTTACGGGACTGCAAAAAAGCAAAGATTTCCTCTTCACTGATGGCAGGCTGACTATTCGGATTCAACACAAGAGAAGCGTTGTGGCAGAACGGGCAGCGGTAGTTGCATGCACCGGTGAAGATAAGGCATGCCATGTGTCCCGGATAGTCAAGCAGTGTTAATTTGTTAAGACCATGTATCCTCATACAAACCTTCCTTAATAATAATCTACTCCGTTACTTCATCTTTAGGAATCTGTTTTAATTTCACCCTTAGTTCAGAAAAGAAATCTGAAAGCAGAGCAGAACAGGTTTCCTGCATGACATCATAAGTAATCTCGACCTGGTGGTTAAACTGCTGCATCTGCAGAAGGTTCAGGATAGAACCGGCACAACCGGCCTTTGGGTTCATGGCACCGATGACAACACGGTCGATGCGTGCCTGTACAATAGCGCCCGCACACATCTGGCAGGGCTCTAAGGTAACATATAGGGTACAGCCCTCAAGACGCCAGTCACCGAGCTTTTTGCTTGCTTTATCGATGGCAAGGAGTTCTGCATGTGCGAGGGTTGTTTTGTTCTTTTTTCGTTTATTGTAGCCGCTCCCGACAATCTCGTCGTTGCAGACGATGACACAGCCAATCGGTACCTCGCCGATTTTGGCGGCACGTTTTGCAAGGGAGAGGGCTTTTTTCATATAATAT
>JAZSIB010000064.1:0-4772 GCA_045533585.1 Lachnospiraceae bacterium
ATAATACAGTCAGAGTTTTTCTTCTTCCATTTTCATATGATTAAAGACAAAGCCGTCAGAGTATGTATTTACATAGCTGACGGCTTTTAGTGTTTTATGTTTTTGGAAGTGAGCCAGGCATCGGCACAGTGTAAAAGTTTACGGTTGATGCGTGCGCTGTTGTAGTATCTGGCGTAAGCGACTTCGTCGATTCCTTCGATGTAGTTTTCCGGATAGTTTTTCTGTATACCCTGAGCATGGATATAATCTGCCGCTTTGTTGTAGGCAACCGCGGCTTCGTTCTCACTGCGGTAACGGCCGACCAGAATATCGCCGTTTAGATGAATCTTGACCAGATAGCTGTCCTGTCCGCGTCGTAACTGACGGTAGACACCGTGGTAGCGGTTGACAATCTCAATGTTGGAGTAGCGGAAATCATGCGTATCTCCATTGGCGAAATAATAATCTCTGCCCGCAACACCATAGTTGCGGATGCCATAGCGGGACAGTATATTGAGCTGCATGCCGTAATCGGCGACGAAGAGATGCCCGCCGCGACGCATGATCTTGTGATTCATATAGAAGAAAAGGTCATCGACATCAAACTTTAACAGGGTCTCCGGGTCCAGACAATAATAGAAAAACCGGTTCGCCAGATAGATGGGGTTACGGCAGTACATATCGTGGTCGCGCAGGTTCAGGAGCATGACCCATTTGTCAAAGGACAGCGGCAGGGAAAGTTCAGGATAGTTTTCAATCTCGCGCAGGGCATCCGGGGCGAAGTGGTGCTTGTCAAAGAGCAGACGACCGGCAAGCAGATAAGCGGCATGCGCTGTCGCCTCGTCAGGGAAGCTGCCGAGGCTGATGTGTTTGCTATGAAAAGTGACGGAAGCACGGTAGTATGCGGTGCCATCTTTTTTTGTTGCCGGGAATACTCCGGGGAGAGCTGCCATAACGGACTCCTTTCTTTTGATCAGATGTTCTTGCTGCAGAAAAGCAAAAAGATGCGGCAGCGTGAACTTTCTGTAAGAATATCGTAGCGGACGGGAGTTGGAAAAGCAAGCAGAATTATCAAAATCCATACCGCTTGTAATGGATTTGTAATATTTTCGCAATATAGCTTGTGGAAAATGTACAAAACTCCGGGAAGTAGAAGTGACCGTGTTAGTAATGGCGCACAAAATGCGACTGCTGTCGAACGAAATGTGTTGCCCAAACTTCCGAAAATCCTCAGGTTGTATTGACAGAAAATACCACTCTGCTATAATTCTGAGTGTTTTGAAGCTCGGACCAAGCTATATGGGAACGGGCAAAAAGAAAGGATATTTTCATGAATTCTGATTATGTACCGTCGGAGCCCGGTGTTTATATCGTGCGTCAGGCGGAAAAAGAAACTGCAGATACAAAAGCGAAGAAACGCGGTGTGCACAGAAGATATGTGTTGTTTGCCATCCTGCCGGTATTAGTGCTTGTGATGTGTGTGTGCCTGTATGGGATAGAGAACAAGGCAGCCGCTTTTGAAAAGCAGGAAGAGCTTGCAGCAGCACAGGAGATAGCAGATGTGGTACCGGGCGATGCGACGGCGACACAAGAGGCTGCAGAAAGTGTTACAGATAAGAGCATAAGAGTGGGAACTGTGACAGAGCGGATGGATGCAGATGCACAGGGAACAGAAGAAACAGAACAGACTGCGACAGCAGATAGCACATTGTATATCCCGGATGGCGAGAGTTTGCTGGACTATATTGCAAAACAGGAGATTACGGAAGAACATGAAGAAAGTCTTTCCGGTCTGTTGTGGAATTACGAATTGATTGCAGATATCCGCACAAGGGTTGAGGAAGAAAAACGCATCAGCGGAGAAGATGTCTTCGCTGAGGAAGAGTATCGTGAGCTTCTGGTGACGATGGGTATGGATGCGGACTATGTATCACAAGACCCGGAACTGCCGGACTACCTTAGCAGAACCTACAATCCTAAGATGGATATCGAACTTTCCGAAGAAGAATTGTCCGAGCTGCTTCGTCTGGTAGAGGCAGAAGCACCGGCAGAGGATATCTACGGCAAGATACTGGTTGCCAATGTCGTACTGAACCGTGTGAACCACGAGCAGATGGCAGATACCGTAACCGGTGTAATCTATGAGAAAATCGGCGGGAGCGCGCAGTTCTCTCCGACAGCCATCAGCTGGTACTGGAATTCCATCGAAGTGACAGACAGCACCAGAGAGGCAGTGGCACGCTGCCTGAGTGGTGAGGACTACTCGGACGGTGCGCTGTATTTCCATGCGTGGGAGAAGAACCCGAACAAACACAAGACCTCAGCCTGGATGCAGGAGCTGGAGTGTCTGTTCACCCACGGTGGACACCGTTTCTTCCGCTAATAGAAAATGAACGAAACAAAATCTCCGGATGAAATGCCGGAGATTTTCATTTGCAGAAACTTGTCATGCGTGGTAAGTTGTGCTATACTTGCGAAAAATGTTTGAAGGAGATCAGACGAAATGGAAGACATCAGATATATCAGTACACGTGGATGCGAAGGCAGCGTAACGGCATCTCAGGCTATCCTGAAGGGTATCGCAGAGGACGGCGGTCTGTATGTACCGGCGAGCCTCCCCGTACCGAATTGGGACTTTGACGAGTTGAAGAAGCTTGACTATCGCAGTCTCGCATACGAAGTGTTAAAGCAGTTCCTGACCGACTATACCGAGGAGGAACTGAAGGATTGTATCAACAAGGCATATGATGAGAAGTTTGACGCAGAAGAGATCGTTCCGATGAAAAAGGCAGGCGATGCGTATTATCTGGAACTCTGGCACGGAGCAACCGCAGCGTTCAAGGACATGGCACTCTCCATGCTTCCGCACCTGATGGTAACTGCGGCGAAGAAAAACAATCTCAAAGATGACATCGTAATACTGACTGCAACCTCCGGTGATACCGGCAAGGCAGCACTGGCAGGATTTGCCGATGTACCGGGCACAAAGATTATCGTATTCTATCCGAAGGACGGCGTAAGTACCGTACAGGAACGCCAGATGGTAACTCAGGAAGGAGACAATACCTGCGTTATCGCAGTAAAGGGTAACTTCGACGATGCACAGACCGGCGTGAAGAAGCTCTTCACCGATCCGGCACTGGCAAAGAAGCTGGCGGACAATGGTTACTGCTTCTCCTCCGCGAATTCTATTAATATCGGAAGACTGTCACCGCAGGTTGTTTATTATGTGTGGGCATATTGCAGATTGCTTGCTGATGGTGCTGTGAAGAAGGGCGAGGCAATCAACGTGGTTGTACCGACGGGTAACTTCGGCAATATCCTTGCAGCATATTATGCAAAGGGTCTCGGACTTCCGATTAATAAACTGATTTGTGCATCCAACGAGAATAAGGTACTGTATGACTTCTTCGCAAGCGGAACCTATGACCGCAAGCGTGAATTTATACTGACGACTTCACCGTCCATGGATATCCTGATCTCCAGTAACCTTGAGAGACTGATTCACAAGATTGCGGGAGACGATGCAAAGAAGAACGCAGAGCTGATGTCAGCATTAAATAAAGAAGGAAGTTACACGATTACGGATGAGATGAAGGCAAAGCTGTCCGACTTTGTCGGCGGGTACGCAAGCGAGTCGGCATGTGCAACAGCCATCCACGATATCTTTGCGGAAGAGAAGTACTGCATCGATACCCATACGGCGGTAGCGGCAGCAGTATACAACAACTACCGTAAGGAGAGCGGGGATGAAACAGTTGCGGTTATCGCATCTACCGCCAGCCCCTACAAGTTCACCGGCTCAGTACTTGCGGCTTTGGAGCCGAAGGACCGCAGCGGAATCGGCGACTTTGAACTGGTGGATGAACTCAACCGGATTACGTCCGTGAAGATTCCCGCGACCATCGGAGCGGTACGCAATGCACCCGTCCGACACACGACGGTATGTGAGATTTCCGAAATGCAGGCAGAGGTGGAAAGATATTTAAATCTGCGTTGAAAAAAAACTAAATATGACAATGGCGTGCCATAATTTTGACACAAAGGAAGTGCATTATTTGGGTATGTCAGAGCCAGTGACCCAATATCGTGTATTCCGATGCACGGCGCTCAAGCAGTGTCACATCCTAAAAACAGTGTTATGCGGCATTGCAGAGGAGAAACGAGATGGGGGGAGGAGGTCGGAAACGACCGCAATTGGCGAGGCAAATAATCAATCCAGACGAGCGGATGACCGTAGGAGAAAGACCTTAGGATATTCTCGGATATTTTGAGGAAAAGGTATTGACCTTTATTTCGAATATTGGTATAATCAACTCGTTATTGGAACGATTATATTTTGTGTGCGTTTTTTGCAGGTGCGATAATTGTTAATACATCATTAACAATTATATGACATTTTTGCACAAAAATCCACACGGTATCATTGATTCCACAAATTCTTAAGGAGGAAGAAAAAACATGAGAAAGTTAAGCAAGAAGATTTCCATGCTTATGGTTCTTGCAATGCTCGTTGGTCTGTTCAGCGGCGTTGTATCTGCTTCCGCAGCTTCCGCTTGGTCTTTTAAGTCCGGCAAGTATGCAGTTGCAGTTGGTGAGTCCATCAACATGGAAAGCAACGAGTATGCTGATTTCGACCTGTTAAAGGACGGAGCAGCACCGGCTGGCTACACTGTTGAGTGGGCTTCCAGCGACGCAGATGTTGTTTGGGTAAATGCTAAGACCGGCCAGTTAAGAGCAGACAAGTTTGGTAAGGCAGACGACGGCGATAAGGCTGTTATCTCTGCAACCTT
>JAZSIB010000295.1:0-10490 GCA_045533585.1 Lachnospiraceae bacterium
TAGAAATTTTCCACCGTCTCCGGCCATGCCAGCTGAATCTGATTCACTACCTGGTCGAGATTCAGATCCACCATAAACTCCGGCTGACTGAAATCTTTATACGGTTGTATCTTCTTATCTAAAATACTTACAAAGCTCATATGCCCCTCTTTGCTCCGTTCCGCGCGTACGCGCCTATTTCAATCCATATCGTTCTTATTTTATAACACTGCTGTAGCAAATTCAATTGTTTGTTTCCGCATTTTGCGAGAGCTCTTGTTTTGTTGTCGGCTTGTTGAGTGAGAGTATTCATACCTGTGACCCGACAAACCTCGATATCAAAAAGTAGAGCAAGAGCTCCCGCAAAATGCGGAAGCCCTGTTTTCTACTTCTTAAAATATTTGTCGTACACTTCGTAATATAATGGAAGGAAGGAAGGCATCACATCGTGTTGGAAGATGTAATCAAAGTCTGTACGTTGCAACGTCTTCTGTTCTACCTTCTCCGGAATATCTTTTGTCGGCATTGCATAGAAGCCTTCGTAATCTCCTACCGGATAATAACCGCCATGATTCTCGTTATAACAAAGAAAGAGAAGATATTTCTCACCCGGTATCATCGGTTTTACCTGCGATAAATTTATGAATCCCAAATCAGCGGAAGCACCATCGTCTCCATCGTCCTCGTAATCCCAGAGGTCGCCTGTCTCATAATCCCAAATATAGTAATATTGTAATACCAACAGATTGTCGCCTTCTTCGACCTCTCCTTTATACACCTTGGTAACCTTACAATTGCGTCTGGTATAACCGCTGCCAGGAAGGATTTTTTCAAACGCATACGAATAAAACTTGCCACAATGCTGACTATCAACCTCCTTCGCTGTCACTTCTACGATAGTCTCTGCTTCCGCTTCTACATTCTCAAGCGTATAGTAAAACATCCGGTCACCGGTAGCTCCGCCGCCATGCATCTCGAGCCACTCCGGGATATCGGATTTTGGCTTTTGCAGCGTATACGCCAGTGATACCACCACTGCCAACACCGCTGTGGCGGCAATCGGCATGCAGATACGCATCCACTTTCTTCTCTTATTTCGTTTTCCTTCTCTTCTTCTGTATTCCTGTTCGTTTTCTTCAGACTTTGCTTCGGCAACAAGAGTCTCATCCAACTCGCCGATGGCATCCAACAATTCTTCCGCTTTCATCTTACTCCCCTTTCCGGAACGTCAAACAGATCTCCGTTCCTTTCTGCGTCTGTATCTCAAACGATAAATTATCCCGTAAATTTCGATTTTCTCATACCGTAACTCCGTAGTTCTCCAGACACGCTCTTAACTTCCCCCGCGTGCGCATCAGCATGGACTTCACCTTGCTCTTCGTAAATCCATAGCGCAGGGCAATCGCCTCGACCGGGTCCAGATACCAATAACGGCAGACAAACACCTTCCGTTCTTCCTCCGGCAGCTCCGATACAAACGCATTCACCCACTGTGACAATTCCTTGGCTTCCACCTGTTCTTCCACGCTTAAACTTCCACTGATGCACGCTTCCAATTCCTCCAACACCACCGGCAGCTGGCCGCCGCCACGCTTCTGAACATGCGCATCTCGCCAACGCTTTAAAGACAAATTTCGCGTAATCTTCCCCAGAAATGCCGACAGTATGGACGGGCGCTGTGGCGGCATGCTGTCCCATGCACCCAGATAGGTATCATTCACACATTCTCCGGCATCTTCCCGGTTATTCAGGACATTGTACGCAATCGCATAACAATACGTCCCGTACTTTGCTGCAGTTTCCGCGATTGCCTGTTCCGAGCGTTCCCAATACAGTTCTATAATCCTGCTGTCCTCCATGTCGTACCTCCTGACTTTCCCTTCTGTCTTTTCTCATTCCCTCTATTCTTCTTACCTCATAGTACGGACTTTGCTCCACAACCTTTCCTTCTAAATATACAGTACCCAAATTCACAGCTTGGTTGCATAATTTTCTATATTTTTTCCGCTTTCTTATTCTCACAACATCCACAGACATGTTTCCCTTATTCGTCAGGAATACTCTCCTCCACACACAGCGCTCCCCAGCCGCTTAAAGGATTTGGCTGTGCCTGCCCGGGCAGTACCCTCGCACCTCGCAGCATATATGCCTTTAACTTTTCTCCATACAGATACGGGTCATTCCCCCACACGATACCCCATTGCATCAAAAGCGCAGTACTCCCGCTTACGAACGGAGCCGCGAACGAGGTTCCGCTCTGCCGGCTGTATCCACCTCCCGGTGCGGCAGTCAACACATTCACGCCCGGCGCAACCATATCGGGTTTTACCGTTGCCTCATTCGGAAGATACCCTCGTCCTGAAAAGAATGCCACACTGTCCGAGCTTACATCATATGCGCCGACAGTAATTCCGTTCTCCACCGTGGACGGTATTGTTAGCGTCGTCTCCGGGTCCGGTCTTAAGAAACGTACCGCATTTCCTACCACCGGAGCCGCCGGAAGCCACAAATCATACCTTCCGTCCCGTATGGACACCGGCCGGATACGAAGCCGCCAGATTCCGGTCGTAATCGTCTCTCCCTCCGGGACAAATTCAAAATAATACTCCCTGTTTGCATCGTAAGGCTTTGGCTCCCCAAGATAGAAATACACCCTCGTTCCGTCAAGCACTGTCACCTGTGTCGTACCGCTGTCCTGAAGAGGCCCATACTCCCTCCCTGACGGGGCAATCAGACTCACTTCCAGTTCATCGATATAAGAGAACCACAGTTGCAATCCAAATCCCGGTTCTCCCCGGTCTATCGACCACTCCACGATACGTTCCGCCCTGTCCGCCTCTGAGAACCTTCCGGACGCATGGTGTCCCGTAGCACCTTCATTGCCGGAACCGATTACGATACTGCTCTTCCATACATTTGCAGCCGAATACAGATATCGCTCTACCAGAGACGCACCGTTGTGCGCTCCGTAATTATTCCCGTAGCTTAAGTTAATCACCATCGGTTGCAGACGTTCCAACGCCACCGATATACAAAAATCCACCGCCATCATCAATCGCGTTGTACGCGCCTCAGCATCTGTCCCACCAAGCTTTACTATAAGGATATCGCTTTCGTACGCTACGCCGCGGTTCCGCGCAGACGCACGCCCGTTTCCGCAAGCAATACCGGCAACTGCCGTTCCGTGCCCGCTGACATCACGGCTGGGTACTGCCCGTTGTCGCTCCACACCACCAAGCCCCAATGCCCGATCAATCGCTTCCCTTGTATAATATCGCCCGATTCGATACTCTCCCGGCGGCGGGTTCTCCTCCTCCGGCTGCAAAGTCATGTCCCACAGACCGATGATGCGTGTGCTGCCGTCCTCATTCCGAAAATCCGGATGTGCATAGTCTATCCCCGAATCAATCACAGCAACGATCACACCGCTACCGGTAAGCCGCCCCTGTGGGAAGCTGTCCCTTCTCTGCACCGGTAAAATACAAGAAGCTGCAATTCCGTTCTCAACATCAAAATACAGCTTCTTCGGTTTCTCAATATATTCTACTTGGGGCAGTTCTGCCAGTTCATCAATCCGACTCTCCGGTACATTCAGTATCGCATAGCCGTTCCGCAGGCGTATCGGCGCTCCGATTCCAAGTTGCTCCAGCCTTTCTGTCAGATTCCCTTCCGTTAAGTCATCCTGTGAAAAGTCACCGGACGACTTGATTATCAGCTCCCAGCTATCTTCCTCTTCGTTGTACCCGGTATTCAGCTCCTGTGTTTCTACCCGTTCCTCCTCCGGCAGATCCACTGCCAACAGTAACTGGTTATCAACCTTACCGTTCTGCATTACTCCTCACATATTCTTTGTTCCTTGAGAAAATCTATCACTTCTCCCAGACTAATCTTTCGAATTTTAGGTTTTTCCTCTTGTTTCCCTTCTACACAGGCGTACAGATAACCATCCATACCTATCGTTCCACCATACCACTGCACTTCGCCGTCTTCCTGCATCCTACGGACATTCAGCGTTTTCATTTCTCTTCGCAGTCCTTCTCCTGTCAGCTTAAGATAACTCTCTTTCTTTGCCCAGACTTCCGCAAAAAATTCGTCGTTATCATAAGCAGCATCTTCCTGTTTTTCCTCCTGACAGTAAACCCTTTCGCGTATCTTTACATTATGCCTTACTTCCTGAATATCTACGCCGATTTCCTCTCCTGCAACTCCGCATGCCACCAGTATGTCACTATGCGAATAGTTAAAATACAAGCCCGGAACCGTTCCCTGATACGGTTTCCCGTTCACATCCCGCTCGATATGGATATCTTTTGCCCGCAATGCGCCCGCTCTTCCGCCGCTATACGGAAAATCATCCGGAATACAATCCCCTGACGCCACACGTTCCTTCTCCATCTGCTGTACGATCCGGCATATCATTACGCGTGCCAATCCCTCTGCCGCCAGACTAAGATCCGCAGAAAGCCGGTTCCATCTTTTCATCAGTTCCTGACGACGCTCCGGCGCAACGCAGGAATACAGTACTGCACGGGCTTCATCGTTCATTCCTTCTATTGACATATATGCAATTTCTAACATTTTGGTTCCCATTCCTATCATCCGGAGGCAGTCATTTCTGCCACAAATTTTCGTTCTTCGCAAGCATGCAAAGCGCATAGAAAGAACAGAGACTCCCTTAGCACGGAAGCCTCTTTCTTATCACGTCACAACTCTGCTTATTGGATATCTTCATCATCAAAACGGTCTCCGCACTCCGGACAGAACTTCGGAGGATTTGACTTGTCTTCCGGTTCCCAACCGCACTTATCACACTTATATACCGGAACTCCTGCCGGTTTCTTTGCGCCGCATTCCGGACAGAACTTACCGAGATTACCACTCTTGCCACAGGCACAATCCCAGCCAAGCTCCGGCTTCTTTGCACCGCATTCGGTACAGAATTTTGCAGTATTTACTGCGCCACATGCGCAGGTCCACTTTGCAGCCTCTGCCGCTGCCGCCGTTCTCTGCTGCGCTTCCTTCTGCTGCGTTGCTGCCATACCAAAAAGTGCATCCGCATTCATACCGCCTGTCTGACTTGCCATGTTCATACCGGCAAACGCCATCATCGGACCGGTAGCGGTATTCTTTGCCGCATCCTGCATCGCCTGTGCCTGTGCACCTGCGAGCGTTGCTGCTGCCATCCCCGGATCGCGAAGCACTGCTCGCTTCTGCAGTTCCTTGATAGACTGCTCATCTTCTTCCAGTGCCCTTACGGATTCCATACCGAACGATACCACACGAAGACCACGAAGCTTCTCCCACTTTGCAGACAATACTTCGTTCAGTGCATCCGTAATCTCCATCGTATAGCCCGGAAGTTCGGAATACATAATACTCTTTGCAGACACCTTCGCCAGCGCCGGCTGCAGCGCCGTCATCAATTCCGCCTTCAACTGACTGTCAATCTGACTTCTCTCATAATCCGCAGTCACATTGCCGCATACATTTGTATAGAACAAAAGCGGATCAGAGATACGATATGAATACTCGCCGTGGCAGCGGATGCTAATCGTCAAGTCGAGACCGATGTTCTTATCAATCACGCGGAACGGTACCGGATTCGAGGTGCCGTACTTATTCCCAATAATCTCTTTTGTATTAACATAGTACACACGCTGGTCCTTCGCAGTATCCCCACCATATGTAAAACGCTTTCCTACTGTTTTGAATGTATCCAGAAGACTCTGTCCGAAGCTTCCTGCAAAAATGGTCGGCTCTGTGGAACTGTCATAAACAAACTCGCCCGGTTCTGCCGCAACTTCCACTACTTTCCCCTGTTCTACGATCAGCATACACTGACCTTCATTGACTGCAATCGTAGAGCCGTTCGAAATGATATTGTCCTCTGCCTTCTTATTCGAAGAACGTCTTGAGCTGGTCTTTTTCTGTCCTTTGGTTACCAATACCCCTGCATCCATAGAATCACAATAGAAATACTCTTTCCACTGATCTGCCAGCACACCGCCGCCGGCTCCTGTAAACGCTTTGATTAATCCCATACCAATCCTCCTGTCCGGATGTTGCCGTAAGCACATCCTACACATAATATTTTATTTTTCTTTTGGATTCACAGAAACACTCCGAGTCTTTTTTCACTGGTCCCTTTTCCCATTGTAACAAAAGAAATTGTCCGTGACAAGAAACAACCTCCTCCGTCACACATTTTATTCCTGCCGCGCCCAACTTCCCTGTATCGTAAAATGCGCCTTACTTTCCGGGCAATCACGAAGGGAGAATTTCTCGCCCTCCTCCGCAAGCATTAATGTCAACTCTGTACCGGGCAATATCTCTCCGGCATAATTCACTGTAAGATTATTGATGAAATGTCCCTTGTAACGCTCCGGCTCAAACAAATCACACAACCAATCGATATAACGGGTGTTATTTACATGTCCATTGATATCAAAATCCGTATATACCGGCTTCTTTTCCTTCAGCTCAGGCTCTATATCCTTCAGTTCTCTCGGCGCAGCCGGGAAGGGCAACGCCGGTTCATGTCCCTCGTCTGCCGGCACCTCTATCCCTGCTTTATCGGCAGACACCATACAACGCTCACTCAGATCCAACAGTACCCAGAGTGTAACTGCCTTACCGAGTACGCTCCCGTCTGCAGCACGAAATTCAAAATAACGCGGAAACACCGAATGCTTAATCAATCCGGTCCATGTGGCAATCGTAATCTCATCCCATACCTTCGGATATACATTCATCTGTAACTGCGTACGGGTAAGCACCCATGCTATATTCTTTTCCTTTAATATACTATATCCCCAGCCAAGCTCGTTCGCATGTATCTCTGCCGCACGCTGCATGGCACGGAACACATCTCCGGGCCGCCACTTTCCCACAAAGTCCGCTTCGTCCGGTGTTATCATATGTTTTATCTCTCGATATAGTTCCATAAAACTACTATCCCTTTCCTACTCTATAGCATTTTACCACAGGCATGCCTTTCATCCCCTCATTACGTAATACATAATTCTTTTACAGTATAACAAACCTCATCCGCTTTCACAAGTAAAAGTATTTCATGCAACAAGCCCCGGAACGGTTATCCTCCGCCCGGGGCCTGATTATCATATCAACTTCTGTCAATACAGCATTGGTTATCAGATCTTGAAATCGCTGATACGCTGTTCGATATCTGCAGAGATAGCATTCAGTCTGTTTGCAATCTGCTCCATCTGTTCCATCATGTTGGTAACAAGACCGGTAGATGCAAGCGTCTCTTCGGTACCTGCCGCATTTTCTTCTGCAATTGCGGTAAGGTTCTGTACAACGTCTACCACGTTTACACGGTCTGTATCAATTGCCTTAATCTCTCTTACGATACGGTCTACGCCTTCGATAGACTTCTCAATACCACCGTTTAATTCCTCGAACTGCTGCTCGGTTGTCTGAAGATGTTTACTCTTCTCATCCATAATCTGCTTTACTTCATCCATCGTCTCAACTGCCTTGGTGGACTCTGCAATCAGAACACCGATAATCTGTTCAATCTGCTGTGCAGACTTATTGGACTGCTCAGCAAGCTTCTGAATCTGGCTTGCAACAACTGCAAAACCTCTACCCTGTTCGCCTGCTCTTGCTGCTTCGATGGAAGCATTGAGAGAGAGGAGATTGGTCTCTTCTGCGATAGAAGTAATGAATTCTGCTGCACCACGGATGCTCTGTGCAGAATCATTGGTGGAACGGGTCTGTCTGTTAATCTCGTCGATTGCAACCTTTGCTTCTTCGTTAATCTTCGCCAACAGATGCAAGGTATCAAGTGCATTCCCACTCGTCTCACGGATGGAACTATTCACTGCACTTAATTCACCAACCTTATCTGCTGCAGTACCAATCATCGTACCCATGCTTACTACGCTGTTAGAAGCTTTCTGGGTCTCAGATGCCTGCTCTCCTGCGCCGTCTGCAATCTCTTCGATTGCAAGCTCAACACCACGGAGAGAATCGTTAACGGATGCTGCATTGTCAAGCAGTTCTCTCGAGGTATCCTCCAAAGTCTTACTCTGTTCAACAAGTGCTTCAATAACCTCTTTTACAGAGCCAACCAATTTATCCGTTGCCTTTGCAATAATACCGACTTCATCCTTACGCTTTGCATACTTCTCAAGACGCTCTGCCTGAGTCAAATCAAGTGTACCGATCTCATCGATAATCTTTCCGACTTTTTCGAAGTCCTTAGACGGCTTCTTTACAAACAGGAATACCAATACGGAACAAATCAACAATACTACAAGACAGGTAATTGCCAATATCGCCGTTGTCTTATCTACTGCTGCAAATGCGCTGTCATAATCGGTAAGCGCTACGAATACCCAGCCACGCTCTGCATCATACTTTGTAACTGCAAGAGTTTCGGTTGCCTTATCATCATAAGTTCCGGTCGATTCGGTATTCTGCATTGCACTTTCGATGATGGCAAGCACCTGCTCATCTTCAATTGCAGTACCAATCAGGGTATCGTCCTGATGGAATATGTAAGCATTGTTCGGAACATCCAGAAGCATATAAGAGCAGTCTTCGTTGGACAATCCCATCAAAGTATTCTTCAAATCTTCTGCAAAAATCGCACCGCCGGTATAACCAATCGGCTGTCCGTTGTAATAAAGCGGATAATACATGGATACTACCATCGCTCCGGTAGACTTACTTGCCATGATACCGGTGTTCCATACCGTATTGTCATCAAATACTTCATCCTGCAATGCCTTCAATGCATCACCGGTACGAAGCTGTACACCAATTACAGGTTTTACTACGGACGCCTTAACTACGGACTCAACAGATGCGGCGTAGATGTTTTCCAAGTTTTCATTCACTTTTGCATATGCTTCTGTGTATGCCTGGAGCTTGTTCACTTTGTCCTGATTCTCCATATCAAGGAAGAACTCGGTAAGCTCCGGTGCCTGAGAATAACCTACTAAGTATGCTTCTGCCATCTCTACGAAGCTGTTTACAATCTCATAACGGGATTCTACGGAATCATCCAGCTTGCTGACAACGGATTCCTTCATCGCTGAGGTGGTCTCATAATCTGCCAGGCTCCATACAGCAACCAGGCCAACTACAAGAATTAAAAATGCAATAGCAGTAATTTTGGTAGCCAGTTTAAAATTTTTCATATCTTTACCTCCGTACTATATATATCTTCTAAACTTACAGGTCTACTTCTTCTGCTCCTTTCGTAATATTCCCCAATATACCTTCAACTTCTCTAATTGATTGACAAGATTATAACACAGTTACCAGTAAATTGCCAGTAAATTTTGATGTATTTTCGTATATTTTTAGTTTTTTTTATTCTGTCACCATTTTATCTACACTTCATATAATGAATTGTAATCCTGATACGGAGGCTACAAAACATGAGCGATTTAACTGCTACTCAGTGCAACAGTTGTGACAACGGAGGAAACGGCTGCGGTTGTTGGTGGATTATCATCCTTCTCCTGCTCTTCAGCAACAACGGTAACGGTTGCGGAAACGGCTGTGGCAACGGCTCTTTCTTCAACATGGGCAACAACGGTGACAACGGCTGTGGCTGCTGGTGGATCATCATCCTCCTTCTGCTCTTCAGCAACTGTGGCTGTGGCTGCGGCTGCAACTAAACAGAACGCGTCCGGTATTCCGAACAACCGTACAAAAAGCGGGGCTGTAAAAGCAGCCCCGTTTTTTGTGTTTTTTTATTCTTTCTGTCACACTTTTTTCATTCTTTCGTTTGTACATTTTAAATCGTATTCATAAATGGAATTTTCACTTTCTACTGTCCGGTACAACTGTTCCGCTATCTTCTGTTCCATATTTCCTGCCTTTGTTTCTGTAATCTCCTTCCCTGTTACTCCCTCGGCTTCTTCTGTGTGTCGGATTTTTATGCACTTGTCATAGTCTTTCCCATTACTTCGTACTTGTTTCATATTTTTCTGTCCTTCCGTCCCATAACAAAACTATAATTCCTGTCACGAACACGATATTCCTCATTATTATATGAAAAGAGCCCGTAATTTGACTCAATTACGGACTCTCTGTCGAATCATTTTCTTGTCTTGTTTCTTTCAGACCGCCTTCACAACACTCCGGCTGTCATTCCCTAGCACAGGGCTTCCATATCAGCGTGCATCCGCTTCAGATGCTCACGAATCGGCAAATTCTGCGGGCAGACTGCTTCACAGGCCCCACATTCAACACATTTGTCAGCACGATTCTCTTCCGGTGTGGAATCAAAATATCCCCAGCGTACGTGTCCCTTATTGGAATACATACCAAGATCGTTCCACATACGGAACATCTTCGGAATATCTACGCCACCCGGACACGGCATACAATATCTGCAACCGGTACAGCCATTCTTGATTCGCGCATTAATTGCCTTGATGATATCCTGCAGTGCCGCCTGTTCTGCATCGGAAAGCGGAACAAAGTTGTTACAAGTCTTCAGATTATCCTCAACCTGCTCCGGCTGCGTC